>CAZWRD010000019.1:0-34080 GCA_964636105.1 uncultured Bacteroides sp. | reverse complement strand
TTTGTTGATAAAAACAAAAATGGCGTTTGCGACAATCATGAATCAAAAATGGGTACAAAAGCCAAATGTGGGAATTTTGCCGATAAAAATAAAGATGGTTCATGCGACAAAAAAGGTACAGATTGCAAAAAACATGATAAAGGAAACGGTAATTGTATCGGTGCAGGCAACTGCAACGGAAATGGTTCAAAACACAAACATGGATGTGGCAGCGGAAATGCTTGTGGCAGAAATGGAAACACAGGCACAAAATAGTAATTTCAATTTTTAGAATTAAAAAAACCTTGTTAATCAACAAGGTTTTTTTATCTTTATAAAAAATTTAAACCACAATAATAATAAATGACCGAATTAGAACTTGTAGAAGGTGTTCTTCAAAAAAAGGAAGCTGCTTACAAAGAATTGGTACAAAAGTATCAAAAACAGGTCATAAATACATGTTACAGGTTTTTAGGAAATTACGAGGATGCTCAAGATATTGCACAAGATGTTTTTATAGAAATATATGAATCTATTGATAAATTTAGAAAAGAATCAAAATTGTCAACTTGGATTTACCGAATTGCAGTAAATAAATCATTAAATTACATCAAAGTAATTAACCGAAGAAAATGGGTAAAAAGCATTGAAAGCTTTTTCGGAAAAGAAAACAATGAAACAACTAATATATCAGCATATCAATCAGATATGCCCAACAATAACCTAATTTGTGAAGAAAGGAAAAATATATTACAACAGGCTTTAAACAAACTTCCCGAAAATCAAAAAATTGCTTTTACACTAAATAAATATGAAGAATTATCTTATCAACAAATTGCAGAAATTATGCAAACCAGCCTTTCTGCAGTAGAATCGTTGATACACAGAGCCAAAACCAATCTTCAAAAACATCTAATTAATTATTACAATTAAAAAAACGCAAGTATTAAATAAAAGTATTGTCAAATATTATCAATATGAAAGAAATGGATTGCAAACAAATAGAAAAAAATATTTTATTCTTTATCGACAAGGAATTGTCAGTTGCGAATAATATTGCATTCAATGCACATCTGAATAATTGTGAGCATTGCAAATTAAAAGTTGAAAACATTTCAGCCACATACCAATCCTTTGATATTGTTGAAGATAAACTTGATGATCCATACTTTTATACTCGATTAAAACAAAAATTGGAAAATAATAATACCAAAACACCATATTTTGTAAAAAGAATTTTGCAACCTGCTTCATTAGTAAGCCTTTTGCTTTTGGGGATATTTACAGGAATATTTATTGGTAGTCAATATAAATCAATCAATTCAACATCCGAAGAAATCAGAAATTCACAAATTAAAACATACGCCGAAGAAAATTATTTAACTGAATTGGATAATGATAATTATGAATATTTACTAACTACAAGTCATTAGATTATGGATTATTTTATTAAAAACAAAATATTAAGCTGGGTTATTGTTATAGGATTGGTAATAAATATTGCAGCCATTACTACTATTTTAATCAAAGTATTTAAAGAAAAAGAAAAACTTGAATACAAAGAACCCTTTCAAAAAAATCCTCATGAATTTATACGCAAAGAGCTGAATTTAAGCAAAGAGCAAGAAAAAAAGTTCAAAGAAATTAAAGATCTTTCAAAATCGGAAGCCAAATTAATTTTCGAAACAATGAGAGAGCAAAGAACTTCTTTGCTTAATGAACTTTCTGAAAAAAATCCAGATAGTATAAAAGTAAATAATTACATTACAGCAATAGAAAAATCGCAATCCAGATTATTACATCACACTGTAAATCATTATCTTGAACTCAAAAAAATTCTTAGAGAAGATCAATATCAAAGCTTAAACTTATTATTTATGAATATGTTCGGCTGCGATAAAAACAAAGGTGGCAAATGTGGTAAAGATGAAAGTGAAAGAGGTAATCGACACAGACATGGTCAACAAAAAGAAAGTTGCAACAAGGATTTTTAATTAAGAACTTTTATTTATATACAATTTTATTAGACAAATATTTGCATATCAAAAAATAATTGTAAATTCGTACGCTTAATTTTTCAATATGTCGTATCGAAAATTTACTAAACAATTGTTTTTCTTCATATTATGTTTCTTTTTTCTGTTTTCTTGTAAAAATGAAAACAGAAAAGCTATTAATAATGATGATGATTTGTTGAACAAAATAAAAAAAAGAGGGACACTTGTTGTTACAACTAATTATAATTCTGTTGATTACTTTATTTACAAAGGTTTACCAATGGGGTTTCAACTTGAAATGCTAAAGGAATTTAGTAAACACCTTGGAGTTAAACTAGAACTTAAAATCAGCAATAATTTAGCTTCAAATATCAGTTTACTTGCATTAGAGAAATGTGATTTAATAGCTCACAACATTACCGTAACCCGCGACAGACGTAAACTTATTAACTTCACAACACCCCTTATGCAAACACGTCAAGTTCTAATTCAAAGAAATCCTTATAAATTTCAAGATGCTTGCATAAAAAAAACGTTATTAATAAGGAATTTACTTAATCTTTCTGGTAAAACTATTCATGTTCAAAAAAACAGTGTTCATTATGATAGGCTTTTAAATATTCAAAATGAAATTGGCGACAGTATTCATATAGTGGTAGTTGACACAATGGAAACCGAGCAACTTATGGAATTGGTTGCAAATGGAACTATAGATTATACAATTGCTGATGAAAATTTTGCATTAGTAAACAAATCTTATTATAATAATATTGATATTCAGACGCCTGTAAGCTTTTTGCAAAATCTTTCATGGGGAGTCAGAAAAGAATCGGACAGTTTGCTTATTGTTTTAAATAACTGGATAAGAGAGTTTAAGCAAACAAAAGCATATCAAAATATTTATGATAAATACTATCGTAATCCACGTTCGGTAAAAATTGTACAAAGTGAATTTTACAGTATTAAAGGGGGTAAAATATCTAAGTATGATAAAGAAATAAAACAACATAGTAAGCTGATTAACTGGGACTGGCGTTTGGTTGCTTCGTTAATTTATCAGGAATCGCAATTTCATCCAGAGTTAGTTGGATGGTCTGGCGCTTTCGGAATAATGCAAATGATGCCAGAAACTGCCAGAAAATTTGGTGTAAATTCAAAATCATCTGTTTCTGCACAAATAAAAGCAGGTTTAAAACTCAAATTTTTGATTGATAATATTTTACCTAAAGAAATTGATAATAAAGAAGAACGAATAAAATTTATCTTAGCATCCTACAATGCAGGTATTTATCACGTTCTCGATGCTCGCAACCTGGCAAAAAAGTATGGGAAAAATCCAAATATTTGGACCAATCATGTAGATTATTATATGAAACTAAAATCGAAACCTAAATATTACAACGATCCTGTTGTAAAATATGGTTATTCAAGAGGATACGAAACTTATCAGTTTGTTGTTGAAATTCTTGAACGATATAATCATTACAAAAACATTGTAAAAAATTGATTCTAAAGAATTTTCAACAACTGTTCGCCGGTACCTATTTTATAACCCTTTGATAAATATATAATTTCACCTTTTTCGTTAATAATTGTTACAACAGGATATTCCTCTTTTAATTTGAGTTTTAATGTTGTCTCTATTTTTTTAAGAAGATTATTTTTATCAATGTAAATTTTAGTTTGTGATGGCAATTCTTTTATTATTGAATTATCAAAATTAGACTTCAAGTTATCGGGTAAAACCAAAGAGAAGTTCCCATTCCATTTTTCGAAATCTGCTTTTAACTTTCCAATATCAACTACAGCATGACGACTAGGTTCTTTGCCAGGCTCAAACCAAATTAAAACAGCCTTTTTTCCATTGGTTATTTTACTTATTTCTTGAACCTTAGCCATTTCATAAGAAAATAGTTTTTCATTCAGATTTATTTTTCCAATTGCCTGTTGATTTGATTTAGTTTTCCTGAGAAGTATATTTAAACTTTTTGTCTGTTGTGGTTTTATTGTAAAAAACTGTAATCCAACTAATACACTCCCATTCTGCAATCTGTTTCCGGTAATAAATAAATATTCACCAGCATCAACACTTAAAGTACAGGGAAAAACTTTTAACCGTTTATCATTCTCATAATCAAGCGTATAATATTTGTCGATATTAAATTTTTCTATTGTGTAATGGATAGAATACTCTGGGATAATCTTAGCATTTTCATTGTTATTCAGCAATATTATATTGGCTTTTGCTTGTTCTTTCTTATTGGAAACCTGATCAAAAATCATATTATTCCAACCATTCCAATCGTAATATTGAGGAATTTTGGTAGCGGGTTCCAAACGTGAAGGTATTCCAAAACTTCTGCACAAAGCTACAAAAAGTAAATCACGCGAAGCCTTATCACTAACACCCAAATCGAAAACACCTTTGGGTGTAATTGGCAATCGGTAATAATTTGCAGTTGAATGTATTGTAATATTTTTGTTTATCCATTCGGCAATATCTTTTGCGTTATTGATAATTATATTTTTATTTTCAAATTTTTCTGTAAAATACTTTCGCCAAGGTTTAATCATCTCATCTCCTATACGTGGATTCATGATGAAATTAATATTCATATAATTATCATATTTATCAGAAAGTTTAGCATAATACAAATGATCAAATAAAACATCCATTGTTACATCATGCAAATCTTTTTCTGAAATGGCTTCAAGTAAATCAAGGCAATACTTTTTATAAGTTACTGATGTTGAATTAATAAAATTGAAGATTTGTTGCCAATTTCCACGACTCTTTAATAACACATCATATACTCTTTTGAACTCGAAACCATTAATTTTAGCCAAATTAACACAGAAGAGACTATCAACAAAACTACTCTCATACTTTTTTCTAATACTATCTTCTTGTTTTATTCTTAAATCATTGTTTTTTCGTTGATTTTCTGTAACATAAACATCTACATCTCTTACAATTGGCGGTACAATATCAAAACTTAAAGAATATTCAATATTCGAATTTTTATCAAGTTTTATAACAAGCGTATCATTCCTTTCTACGGTTATTTTCTGAAATCCAAATTTATAATCTTTTGAAGCCCAAATCAACAAGTCTCCGTAACCGGTTTTTAATGAAGCTATACCATTATTATCTGTGTTTTTAATAGCAATGGGATAAAATTCAGCATAATTATATAATTGAAATTCGACTTTTGCATCTTTAACAACTTCATTATTAATATCCAATACTTTTACAAAAATACGTTTAACGGGAGCATAATTTTCGAGTAAATTTATTTTTGTAAATCTTTCGTCAGCTTGTAAAACTTCTTCATCACCATTATAATTACCAAAAACAGTAGTGTTTACCATCATAGCTCGTTTTGCTGGAGCTGCAAACCAACCCAGATTCAAATCAGGTTCAGGTTCGCAAGCACCCAAAAAATGCCATTTCCCATCAACCCACACTTCAACCCACGCATGATTATCATCACAATGAGCCCAGCGAGGCGTATAACACTGACGAGCAGGAATTCCAACAGCTCTCATTGCAGCAACTGTAAATGTAGATTCTTCACCACATCTGCCTAAAGCATTTCTTACAGTGGTTAAAGGACCGCTTGTACGTGCATCACAGCCTTGATATGCAACTTTTTCATGACACCAATGATTTACTTCCAATGCAGCATCTTTCATGCTCAAATGTTTGATTCTTTCTTTTAACTCATTATAAAAAACAAAACGGGCTGTATCCATATTTTCATTATTTATCCGACAAGGTAATACAAAGTGTCTGAAATAAAGTTCGGGAATGGTTTTACCCCAAGAAAAAAATTCTTTGGCTTCAAAACTAGTTTTGATATTTTGTAGAAAAAAATCGCCATTATAATCTGCTAAATCGCTCAATGGCATATAAGCATAAAGAAAAATCAAAGCTTCGTTTTCTTCTTGTGTAAGGTTTTGACTAAATACATTAAATAATTCAGCCGACCTGTTTGAAGCTAATTTTTTTTGAGTTTCAAACATCTTTACTGTTTGATTCCAATAAATTTGATCATTTATAAAATGACGATCCTGTGCATATATTAATGATACACTTAACGATACAAAAATAAAAGCGAAAATTATTTTCAATTTCATGACTTATATATTAAAAAGGTAAAATTAAAAAAATTATTAAACCGATTTAGGGAAAATGAAAAGAAAAAAAATTATTGAAGTCCGTTTTGTCTTAATATTTCTAACTCATTTATTGAAAACAATTTAGAATGATAAAGATTTAAATATTCATCAGAAACTGATTGATTAAAAATCATAATATCATCAGAATTTATTGTAATTTCAACTCCATTATCTGCGAGTATTTTTGCTGGATGCTTTTCCATACACTCAACCCGTCCTAGTTTTATGTTGCTAGTGGGGCAAACATTTAATCTGATATTATTATTTCTTAGCCAACGCATTACTTCTTTTGACTCAGCAGACGCAATTCCATGCTGAACTTCATTAAGTTCGAGTGTTTCAACTGTATATCTAACCGATTCAGCATTACCAAATTCGCCTGCATGTGATTTTAGTTTTAAATTGTTTTGTTGGGCTTTTTTAAAAATATCTCTATACAATTTTGCATCTTTAATTAATTCTTCGCCATACAAATCAATTGATTTAAAATAACCGCTTTCGATGCAAGGGAAAATCCACGATTCAGCTTCAGTAATTTCAAGATTGCGGCTTAAACCTACTTCAGGATTATATTCAATTTCAGGAGCTTCCCTATGGTGAACTTCTTTTAAAAAGTTAATTAAACCTATTTCTTTATCATCAAACAAAGTAACAAACTGACAATCAACACTCATTTCAAGTTTATGAACTCCATCTTCTTTAGCTTGTTTGAAAGCAAGCTCCAAAGAAGCTTTAAAGCCATAAGGATTAACAATTTCTGCTCTTAAATTATTGATAATATATGAATTCATTTCAGCTATATCTAACATAAATTCAGGAGGAGGCATTATGGTTTTGCCAATTTTTTTTGAAAAGTTTATTAAACGACTTCCTAATGGGGCATGATTATGTAAATCACTTTTAGGAATAGTCTTAAGCAAATCAACATCAGATGTGAGTAATGCTTTTTGGAACAGGAGGCTATTACCACTCATCCTTTTTGATTTTCTTTGCAGGCATTACCGCTTTAAGTGCATCTATCAACTTACAAATATGATTATCAATAATTTTCAAATAATCATCCCAAAGTGGTGAATAGCCTGGATTGTTTTTATCTAACCAATTCTCAATAGGATATCTTGATTTATCTTTCAGATAAAAATTAGTAAAGATATACCTGTATTTATTGTCTTTAAACTGCAATTTAAAAGTGTATTCAACCAAACCAGTTTTTACAGTATTCCCATCTTTATCTTTATAAAAAAGCTGAATACGATGCTGCCCTTCAATTTCACCATTAACTGCATCGCGACGGCGAGTAACTTCTGAAGGATTTTTATAATTTGTATTTATCCAATCAAATGAACGGATATATAATTCATCTTTATTACCAGATTCTGTAATTACATCTTTGTAAGTAACAAGTTTAGTATCTGCATCTACAGGTATTTTGGCACGCAAAGTATCCTGAGCATTCAAATTTAAAAAAAATAAAGATAAAAATATAAAAACACTAGTTAGTTTTATTAAGCTATTCATTTTTAGATATATTAATTAACGGTTACAAAAATACAAAAATTTTATAACAAATTATTTGCCAAACTAATTTTTGTAAAGCAAAAAAGGGCTGTTTCCAGCCCTTTTTATAAGAAATTATAAAATATTTTAGTATCCGAAAATATCTTCCATTTTCAGATATTTTACTTTACCATATTTTTTCAAAACTTTAAAATCAATTTCTTTTTTATCACCCAATACTAAGTAAGTGTGTTTCTTATCTTTAATGTATTTGGTATGAAAAGCTTTAACGTCATTAAAAGTCATATTAGGAACTTTTGCATAAACGTCTTTACGTAAATCGTAATCAACGCCCAAATCTTTAGCACTTTCATATTGCCATAAAATATCCGATTTTGTAATTCTATCGGTTCTCATTTTCTGCAAGATACCATTTTTAGCCAAAGTAAAAGCTTTTTCTGATTCTGGCATATTATTCAACAACATTGATAATGCTTCTAAAGCATCATTTAATTTGTCGTTTTGTGTTGCAATATAAGAAATACCCATGAAAGATTTATCTTTTTTGCTAGGAGTTTGATACATAGACATTGCTGTATAAGCCAAAGAACGTGACTCTCTTAATTCCTGAAAAACAATAGAATTCATACTTCCACCAAAATATTCATTAAAAAGATTAACGTCAGCTGTCATATTTTTGTCAAACAAACCACCTTTGCTTAATAATAACATTTGTGATTGTTTTGAGTCAAAATCAACATGATAAACGATGTCTTTTTTGGTATCTTTTTCAACAAATTTCACTTCAGCAGGAACTGGTTTTAATTGTGCAGGAGCTCTGTGAAATTCGTTTAACAATTTGGTTAATTCTTCAGGAGATTGACTGCCATAATACATAATATGATGTTGGTACGACAATATACCTTTGATGATACTTACCAATTCTTCTGGTTTTATTGATTTTAATTCAGCTTCGGTTAAGATATTGGTCATAGGTGATTTTTCACCATAAATTCCGTAATTAACCATTGCACTAAAAGCTCTTTGTGGATTTAATTTCGCATCAGTTCTTTTTTTCATGATGTCTTTGATCATATTATCAAAAGCTTCCTGATTAGGTTTGCAATCAGCTAAAACCTCTTCAAATAATTGTAAAGCTTTTGGCATATTTTCTGATAAACCACTCAAACTTACATAAATTTGATCGCCTGATGCAGAAACATTAAAAGAACAACCCAATTTATAATATTCTTCTTTTAATTGTTCGTCAGTATATTTTGAAGTACCTAAGAATTTTAAATAATTTGTAGCAACACTGATTTTTTTATCGTTATTGCTTCCCATTTCAAATACATAAAAAATATCGAAAGTTTTATTTTCATTATTTTGTTTGTAAGTAACAGGTATAGTGTTGTTTTTTACATTAAAGAATTGTAGGTCTTTTTTGAAATCAACAAAAACTGGTTCAATTTCAATAGCTTTATTGTTTTGAATCATTTTTAAGAAATCTGATTCAACATCGCGATTGATTTTGATTGGCGTAATTTTAGGTTTTTTTACTTTTTTAATGCTTTCGTCTTTACCTTTTCTTTTGTAAACAATAACATAATTATCGTTTAAGTTTGCTTTAGCAAAATCAACAATCTCTTGTTTAGTAATCTTTGATAAATTATCAATACCTTCAACTACATCTTTCCAAGATTCGTTCTGTATAAAAGCATCAACAAAAGCCATCGCACGATTGCTATTGCTTTCAAATTCTTTGATTCTTCTTAATTTTAAATCGTTTATTACAGCTGTTAATAACCATTCTGGAAATTCTCCTTTTTTAACTAACTCAATTTGAGAAAGCAACAAATCTCTAACTTCGTCTAAAGTTTGACCAGCTTTTGGTTTTCCTGAAAACATTAAAGCAGAATAATCATGCATAATATTCGGATTTGTTCCTGCACTCATCACTTTTTGTTTCTGATTCAAATTTAAGTCGATAAGACCAGCTGTTCCATTGGTTAAAATCATATCTATCATGGTTATCATATCAGCTTCTTTAGAACCTGTACCAGCAAAACGATAAGCCATCATCATATTTTCAGCATCTGTACCAAATACTTCTTTTACAATAGGTTTGGTGATAGCTTGTTCTTTACCGTAAGTAAATGCAGGAACTTCTGATCTTTTTAATCCACCAAATTTTTCATCAACAACTTTTATCATATAATCAGGGTCGAAATCACCTGATAAACAGATAGCCATATTATTTGGAACATAATATTTAGCAAAAAATTCTCTAATGTTTTTCATTGAAGGATTTTTGATATGTTCCTGAGTTCCAATAGTAGTTTGAGTTCCATAAGGATGATTTTGGAATAAACCCTCCAAAATAGCAGTATAAACTTTACGACCATCATTGGTTAAAGTCATATTTTTTTCTTCATAAATGGTTTCCAATTCGGTATGAAACAAACGCAAAACAGGATCACTAAAACGGTTTGCTTGAATTGTAGCCCAATTTTCAATTTGGTTGGAAGGAATATCGTCAACATAAACAGTTTCTTCTAAAGAAGTAAACGCATTGGTACCATCAGCACCAATAGCAGACATTAATTTATCGTATTCATTTGGAATAGCGAAAGTTGAAGCTATATAAGAGATGCTGTCGATTACTCTATACATTTCTTTTCTCTGATTTTCATCGGTAAGAGTTCTGTAAACTTCAAATAATGAATCAATTTTAGCAACTAAAGGACCTTCTTGTTTCCAATCTTTCGTTCCAAATTTTGAAGTACCTTTAAACATCATATGTTCAAAATAATGAGCCAATCCAGTAGTTTCTTTAGGGTCGTTTTTACTACCAGCTCTAACAGCTACATAAGTTTGAATACGCGGAGCATCTTTATAAACAGTCATATACACTTTCAAACCATTGTCGAGTGTGTAAATTCTGGCTTTCAAAGGATCGCCCGGAACCGATTCGTAGTTGTACTGTTTCTGAGCATGTACATTTACTACAAATAATGAAATGCTGATTAAAGCAATCCAAAAGATTTTTACTTTATTTCTCATTTTAATTTGTAAAAATTTGATTATTAACTATATGAATTATTATTTTTCTAAAAATAAAATTTTTTCAAAAATACATATTTTTCACAAGTTTTTATTATTTATTTAGTTAATATCTGTTAGTTGTAAGATAAAACCGAGTTTATATCCGATGAAATAAAAAAATCCCTGACAAATATTTAAATATTGTCAAGGATTTTTTTAATAAATCAGATAATAACTTCTTATTTCTTTTCTGTTTCAGGCTCTAAAACCACTCTCACATAATGCTCTTTAGTGAATATTTTTTGTGAAACTTGTTTTATTTCATCAATTGTCATTGCTTTTACTTGATCATCAAAATTCATCGTTTTATTAATGTCATCGCCATTCTGATAAGCAGATTCTAACTTACGCAACCAGAAATTATTCTTTTTCATATTGGTTTCTCTTTCTCTGATAACAGCTTCTTTAGCTTTATCCATATCTACCTGACTTGGACCTTTCTTAATTAAATCTTTCATGATTCCAAAAACAGCTTTAGTTAATTTGTTTGCCATTTTTGGTGAACATCCAAACATAACCATTACAGTGTATTCTGATTTTGGATAATGATCCATATTTATCATAGCCTGAGGACTATAAACCCCACTCATTTTTTCACGAATAACTTCAACTAACTTTATATCAATAATTTCTTGCAAAAGAGCAATTGACATTCTGTTTTTGTCTGTCCATTCTAATTCTCCTTGCATTAATAAACCTACCATTCCTTGTTTTTCGCTACCTTTTTTAAATCTGATATCGTTAACTCCTTTTGCAAATTCAGGACTTACATCTTTCCATGTTTCTTTGCGGTTTTTAACAGGTAAACTTCCTAAATATTTCTCTATCATTGGAGTAATAGAGTCAACATCAAAATTACCAACAAAGAAGAATTTGAAATCGCTTGCATCGGCAAATCTATCTTGATAAATTTGGAATGCTTTGTCTAAACTGATTTTATTCAACTGATCTTCAGAAGGTGCAATAATAACTCTTGGCGAATTTTGGAAAGCAACTTTATAAGTAGTATCATAAAATGCAAATTGAGGATTGGCTTTTATAAATTTTAACTGAGCTTTCATCTGTCCAATAAATGTATTGAAAGCGGTTGTGTCTTTTCGTGGAGATTTGAAATACAGGTAAGTAAGTTGCAAAAGTGTTTCGAAATCTTTTGGTGTAGAACTTCCGGTAAAACCTTCGTTTAAATCAGAAATATAAGGGCTAATCTGAACTACTTTCCCTTTTAACTTTTTCTCTAACTGCACATTATCGAAACCAGCAATACCACTTTGGTCAACAATTGTGCTTGAAAAATTTGCAGAAAGAAAATCCTGATCAGGATACAATGAATGCCCACCTGGACTATAAGCAGATACCAAAATTTCATCATTTTTAAAATCAGTTGGTTTTAACACTACTTTAATTCCATTTGCAAGAGTTAATTCAGTAAAACCTACTTCTTTATTTTCTTTTTTTACAGTAACTTTTACGCCTGTAAGTTCTTCAGCTAATAGCGGTTCTGTTTTAAAATTATCAACATAAGGTTCTAATTGCTTTGTTTTAGATACTTTGATAATATTTAGAATTTGGTCTTTTGAAGGAACTTTAACTCCTTCTTTATCGGGAGCAGTAACTACCAAAGCCATATTTTCATCAGTTATCCATTTTTTTGCTAATGCATTAATTTCATCCAAAGTAATTTCAGGTAATAACTTTTTAGTAAATTTCAATTCATTTTTTACACCAGGAATGGGTTCTTGACTTAAAAAATGGCTAGCATACTCTTGGCAGAAATTAGCTGATTCGGTTTTATCAGCTTCTTTTGCTGATTTTTCCATATTACTTAAGAGTTCTTCTTTTTGTCTTTCAAGCTCAGAAACTAAAAACCCATATTTTCTAACTCTCTCATTTTCTAACAAAACAACTTCCAACGATTTCTCAATCTGATTTTCTTTTGCCATTGCATAAGATGTATAGGCATCGCTGCTACGACCCAGAAAACCACCATAAGAAGTTGAAGCACCAATAAATGGAGCATCTGGTTTTAACGAAAGCTCACTTAAGCGTGCATTAAGCATACCGTTATAAAGTTGTTCCATTAAATATTGTTTATAATCACCCAAATTGGTTTTAATCGATCTTGGATGCTTGTAAAACAACATCACCATATTGTTTGTAGCTTCTTTATCAGTTTCTATTGCAATCAATGGCTCTTTATTTCCAGGTATATCATAAACAGGTCTTGGCTTTGCATTTTCAGGATTTTTAATTTCCGAAAAATGTTGTTTTATTTTTGCTTCAGCAGAATCTAAATTTATATCGCCAACAACAATAACTGCCTGTAAATTTGGACGATACCAGTCACGATAAAACTCACGAATGGTTTCATGTTTAAAATTTTGAATCACCTCAATTTTTCCGATTGGCATTCTTTCTGCATATTTTGAACCTTTAAAAATTACAGGAAAAAAACGTTTGCTCATACGATCATCAGCACCTAAACCTAAACGCCACTCTTCGGTAATTACGCCACGCTCTTTATCAATTTCTTTAGCATCCAATGAAACGTTATGAGCCCAATCTTCAATAACTTGATATCCTTTTTCAAGTAAGCCTGCTTTATCTGTAGGGATTTGAAGCATATAAACTGTTTCATCAAAACTAGTGTAAGCATTAATATCTGCACCAAATTTTACGCCTATAGTTTGTAAAAAGTTTACAAGCTCATTTTTGGGGAAATTTTTAGTTCCATTAAAACACATGTGTTCAGTAAAATGTGCTAAACCTTGTTGTGCATCAGTTTCCATCAATGAACCTGCATTAGTAACAAGACGAAGTTCCACACGTTTCTCAGGTTTTTTATTCTGACGTATATAATAAACCATCCCATTATCAAGTTTCCCAATTCTAACTTTAGAATCAATTGGAAGTGGTGTACTCAAATCTGATTTTGAGTTTTGCCCTATAGCTAAGCTAAATGCAAACACCATCATTAAAATACTTAAAAATCTAATTTTCATTGTTTTATTTATTTGCAAATTATGAATATTTTATTTAAAATTCAATCTCTAAATTAAGTTCTTCTTTCATCATTTTTAAAAAAGGGTTTTTTTCTATCATTTTCTGATATTTATCATTGTCGGTATAAGCAATTGCAGATGAGCTTTCAAGGATACATACTTCTGTTTCAAACTGAAGCGAACTAATGCCCATTTTTTCTCTTAAAAATTCGAGCATTTCATGTTTTTTGTCCTTTATATCATTCTCTTGCAACTTATGATCTAATTTAATTTTGATAATATTACCATTTAAAATGGCTTTATTCTTAATTAAAGTAGCATATAAACTTGGTGAATTATCTTGTATAAGTGCAAGGCAATCAGACCAAATATTGTCAAAATTATATATCTGAACATCTTCGTTAACATCATCAAACAAAGATTTTAAAGATGGCTCCTCAACTTTATGTGCTTTACTTTGGGTTTCATTTGTGTAGGACTTAACAGAAAAAGTTCCAAATTGCAATCCAGATAAATTATTACTACTGATTTTTTTTGTCTGTAATACAAGAGAAGAATCAAGCTTTGGAGTATCGTGTTTGTTTATAATAGGTTTTATTGTTTCAATTACAGGATTAGGAACTCGTTTAGGATAAACCAATTTTACTTTTTCCCCTTCAGAATTTAGCTGATTTTGCGAATTTTGAATCGAACACAATTGCATTAGCATAATTTCAATGCTTAATCGTTTGCTATTGCTAATTTTATAGTTTAAATCGCATTGATTAATAATATCTAATGATTTTAAAAGCAAATTTACAGGACATTTTGCCGATTGTTCCTTATATCTTTCCTTAAGATTTTCTCCTATTTCGAGCAGTTTAATTGTAGCTACATCTTTACATACCAATATGTTGCGAAGATGTTCTCCCAAACCAATAATAAAATGCTGTCCATCAAAGCCCTTTTCAATTACTTCATTAAAAAGCAGTAATGAATTTGTAATATCATTCTCGAGCAAATAATCAGTTAATTTAAAATAATAATCGTAATCGAGTACATTCAAATTATCAATAACTGCCTGATATGTAAGATGATTACCAGCAAAGCTAACCAATTGATCAAAAATAGATAAGGCATCACGCAAAGCACCATCAGCTTTTTGAGCTACAATATGTAAAGCATCTTTGTCTGCTTCAATATTCTCTTTATTAGCTACATAAGCCAAATGATGTGCAATATCTTCTATCTTAATTCTTTTAAAATCAAATATCTGACAACGAGATAGTATAGTTGGAATAATTTTGTGCTTTTCGGTTGTTGCCAAAATAAATTTAGCATAAGCTGGAGGCTCTTCTAAGGTTTTAAGAAATGCATTGAATGCAGAAGTTGACAACATGTGAACCTCATCAATGATATATACCTTATATTTACCATCTTGCGGCGGTATTCTAACCTGATCAACCAAACTACGAATATCATCAACAGAATTATTTGAGGCTGCGTCCAATTCATAAATATTAAAAGATGATGAATTATTAAAAGATTTACAAGATTCGCATTGATCACATGCTTCATAATTTTCGGTTATGTTTCTGCAATTAATGGTTTTAGCCAAAATACGGGCACAAGTAGTTTTACCAACTCCACGAGGACCACAAAATAAAAAAGCTTGAGCCAAATGCTCATTCTTTATCGCATTTTTAAGTGTATTTGTTATGGAAGTTTGTCCTACTACAGTTGCGAATGTGTTTGGTCTGTATTTTCTTGCCGATACAATATAATTCTCCATTTGCTTTAATTTGATTTAATAATTTTCAAAATTATAAAAAATAAACGAGTGTTATGATATCGTAACCTAATTAATTTGCTTTTTTTAGAAGTTTTTCAAAAAAGGCAGGAATTATCTGAAAAATAGATAATTCCTGCAACTTAACTAAACAACTTTATGAGAAAACTATTTTTTATTTGCTTACAAAAATACATCAGTGTTTAGTAATTATAAAAATATTTGGTTAAACTACATTCTTTTCTGTTTGAAACATGATAAATGAAAGACAAAATTATTTTTTTTAAAAAACCCTATAAAAATATATGTTTTGTCAAGCAAAACCAATACTTTATCGTAAAATATTGTTTCTTATTACTACTTTTTATTACTTTTGAAAAAACATTTAAAAAAACTTCAAATGAAAAAAACTTCAAAAAAAATCATACAAAGCATATTGTTTCAACACTTTATATTTTGGAGTGTATTTATTTTTAGCTTTTACCTACTAATTTTTGGGTTGGAAGGTTTTTCTTTACAAAAATTTACACCAACTCGTACTTTAAGTACTTTTCTTACCATTTTTTATATTTCGATAGCCGTATATATTAATTTACTGATACTTATCCCTTATTTCCTTAAACGAAAAAAATACATCAGCTTTGGTTTACTACAAATTATTAATATAGTTTTCATAATAACCTTAAATCTTTTTTCTTCACTATTAATTGAAAATGCAAACATTTCGGAAGTTAATATTTTTAATGAATTTATTTATGAAGCAATTTTAATAAGTTTGTTTATTAGCATCACTACTTTTTTAAAACTTTTACGCGATTGGATTAATTTTCAGGAAGATTCAATTAAATTTAAAGAAACTCAAAGACAAAAACTCGAGGCAGAACTTAAACTTTTAAGAGGTCAGATTAATCCTCATTTTTTATTTAATACACTCAACAACCTATACGCCTTATCTTTGGATAAATCAGACAAAACTCCTAATTTAATTTTAAAGCTTTCAGATTTAATGCGCTATATGCTTTACGATTGCCGTGATAGTTATGTATTGATAGACAAAGAAATAAGTTTTATCAAAAATTATCTGGAATTGGAAAAAATCAGAATTGGAGATAAAGCAAATGTAGAAATGAAAGTTAATGGAAGCACTGGTTTACAACAAATTGCACCATTATTATTTATTCCATTTATTGAAAATGCATTTAAACATGGATGCAACCGACAATTAAATCATTCATTTATAAAAATTAATTTTGATATTGAAAAACAAGGTGTTATAAAATTTTGTATTGAAAACACAAAAGAAGAAAAAGATTATCTAAAAGATACAAAATATTCAGGAATTGGTATTGAAAACGTAAAAAAAAGATTAATTTTGCTATATCCAGAAAAACATAGTTTAAAAATTTCGGATAATCAAAATGTATTTAAAGTTGAATTAATCATAGAGCTATGAATCAGAAAATTAAATGTTTAATAATTGACGATGAACCTTTAGCACAAAGAGTTATAGAAAAATATGCTGAAGATGTTCCATCAATTGAAATATTGAGCAAATGTAATAATGCATTTGAAGCATTACAAGCATTGAATGAAAAAGAAGTTGATTTAATTTTTCTCGACATCAATATGCCCAAATTAAGTGGTATCAATTTTTTGAAAACACTCAAAAATCCACCTTTAACTATTATAACCACAGCATATTCTGAATATGCTCTCGAAGGATATGAATTGGATGTTCTTGATTACTTAAAAAAACCCTTTTCTTTCGAAAGATTTCTGAAAGCTATACAAAAAGCACATGAAAGATTAAAAGAAAACACAAAGGAAACTATTGTACACGAAATACATACAGCTCAAAGTGGAGATGATTCATTTATTTTTGTGAAATCAAACAAGAAAACCTATAAAGTAAATATTTCAGACGTTTTTTATATTGAAGCTTTAGGCGACTATATTAAAATACATACAAATGATAATATGATAGTTACCTATCAATCGATGAAAAAAGTGGAAGCATTATTACCATCAAATCAATTTGTAAGAATCCATAAATCTTTTATTGTCTCAATCAATAAAATTAAAACCATAGAGGGAAATATGGTTGAAATTAAAAATGAAAAACTCCCTATTGGTAGTAATTACAAACAAGATTTTCAGAATATTATAGATAAATCTTCGGTATCTTAATTCTTTTGTGCTGTTTTTCTGAGTTTATCAGGATCTAATCCTTTATTTACAATTAGTTGCAGAATATTTTTATAAGTATTTTCGTCCATAATTTTGGTTCGGGATAGTATCCATAAGTATTTGCGATTGGGATGCGAAACTACTGCCCATGAATAATCATCAGCTAAACCAATAATCCAATAATCACCTTTAAATGGCCAGAAAAACTGCACTTTAAGCTTGGTATTATTGCTGTTTTTTACGATAAAAGCTTTACCCTCAATTGATTTTGCAATTCCATTTACGCTATCTTTATTACAACGGTTTATTACCTTAACATAGCCTTTATCAGTAAGTTGATATTCAGCAGAAGTATTGGTACATCCTTTCTGAAAAACAGTAGGATATGAAGCAATTTCATACCAAACTCCAGCATATTTTTGTAAATCTACACTGCTAACAGTTTCCATTTTCTGATAATTTTTACATCCTAACATTATGAATATGATTAATATATATTTATAATTCTTCATTGTTCTTTTTTATTAATCAACAACTTAAAACAAATAACTTTCATATTGTACAAAAATACTTAATTTTATAGCTTAAAAATAAAACGATGACAGATCAAAAAAAAATATTTTTATTGGATGCTATGGCATTGATTTACCGTGCATTCTTTGCTTTAAATAAAAATCCAAGATTTAATTCAAAAGGCTTGAATACCTCAGCCATGATGGGATTTGCCAATACGCTTTACGATTTAATTAAAAATGAAAAACCAACTCACATTGGCGTAGCTTTTGATACACAGGCCCCTACTGTACGCCATATCGATTTTACAGCTTATAAAGCCAATCGACAGGAAATGCCCGAAGATTTATCAAAATCTATTCCTTATATCATGAAATTGATTGAAGCTTTTAATATACCAATTTTGTTTTCAGAAGGTTACGAAGCAGATGATGTAATAGGTACTCTGGCTAAAAAAGCAGAACAAAATGGATTTCAAACCTATATGGTTACACCTGATAAAGATTTCGGACAATTGGTAAGTGAAAATATCTTCATTTACAAACCTGGTCGTATGGGCGAAAAAGCAGTCGTGATGGGTATTCCTGAAGTTTGTGAAAAATTCAGTATCAAACGTCCTGATCAGGTAATTGATATGCTGGGGCTTTGGGGTGATGCTTCTGATAATATTCCCGGAATTCCCGGTGTTGGTGAAGTTACTGCAAAAAAACTTCTGGCTGAATTCGATAACATTGATAATCTGATAGCTAACGCTGATAAAATTGCAAATGTAAAACTTAGAGATAAAGTAATTACTTATGCTGATCAAGCTAAATCCTCCAGAGATTTGGCAACCATAATTCTGGATGTTCCTGTTGAATTTCATGAAGAAAATTTAAGACTTAAAACACCGGATAAGAAGGCTTTAAAAGAAATTTTTGATGAATTGGAATTCAGAGCTTTTGCCAAAAGAGTTTTTACAGATTTGTCGTTAGAAACTCAGAAAACCAATAAGCAACCCGATTTGTTTTCAAATTATGAAGAAAGTCAGGATGTTGAAGAAGAGATAATTGAAGACAAAAAAACGATTATTAACACGGTTCATCAATACCATTTAATAAACGATAAATCAGAAATTAATACCCTGATAGAAAATCTTTTACAACAAAAAAGCATTTGCTTTGATACCGAAACTACCGGATTAGATGCCAATAATGCCGAACTGGTTGGAATTTCATTTAGTTATAAAGTTGGAGAAGCTTATTATATTCCTATACCGGAAATATATAGTGAAGCCATAGAAATAGTAAGTCTATTTAAACCAATTTTCGAAAATGAGAAAATTGAGAAAATCGGTCAAAATATGAAATATGATATGGCAATTCTAAAATGGTATGATATAGAGGTAAAAGGCAAACTTTTTGATACTATGATAGCTCATTATCTGATGGAGCCCGATATGCGTCATAATATGGATTTACTGGCTGAAACTTATCTCAACTATTCTCCTGTTTCTATTGAAACATTGATTGGGAAAAAGGGTAAAAATCAACTGAGTATGCGAAATGTGAATTTAGAAATCATTAAAGAATACGCTGCCGAAGATGCCGACATTACATTTCAACTTAAACAATTATTTGAACCACAACTTTTTAAAGACAATGTGAAAACATTATTTGAAAATGTTGAAATTCCGTTAATTCCAGTTTTAGCTGATATGGAATCTGAGGGAGTAAAAGTAGATGTGAATGTTTTAAATTTATATTCAACTGAATTACAGACAGAAATCATAGAAGTTGAAAAAGAAATTTTTGAATTGGCAGGAGAAAAATTTAATATTTCATCTCCCTTGCAATTGGGGAAAATCTTATTTGATAAACTGAAAATTGTAGAAAATGCCAAACAAACCAAAACTAAACAATATTCTACAGGAGAAGAAATACTGCAAAAACTTGTTAATAAACATCCTATAATTGAAAAAATACTAGATTACCGCTCGCTTACCAAATTAAAATCAACTTATGTAGATTCCTTACCTGAACTTACAAATCCAAGAACAGGCAGAATTCACACTTCATATAATCAAGCAGTTGCGGCTACAGGAAGGTTAAGTTCCAATAATCCGAATTTGCAAAACATTCCAATCCGAACAGAAAGAGGCAGAGAAATCCGTAAAGCTTTTGTTCCTAGAAATGAAGACTTTGTATTACTCTCTGCCGATTATTCACAGATAGAATTGCGTATAATTGCCAGTATAAGCGAAGACGATGGTATGATTTATGCATTCAACAACGGATTGGATATACATACAGCCACTGCTGCCAAAGTTTATAATATGGATATTCAAGATGTTACATCAGAAATGCGAAGAAATGCCAAAACGGTAAATTTCGGAATTGTTTACGGAATTTCAGCTTTTGGTTTGTCTGAAAGATTAAATATTCCCCGAAAAGAAGCCGCTTTAATCATTGAACAATACTTTGCAAAATATCCTAAAATTAAAAATTATATGGATAAAAGCATTGCTTTTGCCAAAGAAAACGGTTATGTGGAAACGCTTTTGGGAAGACGTAGATATTTACGGGATATTAATTCCAGTAACTTCACAGTCAGAGGTTTTGCTGAAAGAAATGCGATAAATGCACCCATACAGGGAACTTCGGCTGATATGATAAAAATTGCCATGATTCGTATTCATAATCAAATGATTAAACAGAATTTACAATCGAAAATGATAATGCAGGTACATGATGAGTTGGTTTTTGATGTTCATAAATCGGAAGTTGAAATCATCAAACCTATCATTTACAATGGTATGCGTGATGCATTACCTTTGCAAGTTCCGGTTGAAGTTGAAATGAATACCGGAAATAATTGGTTGGAAGCACATTAGAAAAACACTGGAGTTTGATTTGTAAATTCGTCTGATTTTCAAATTTTTAGTTTAAATGTTTTTCAAAACGAGAACAAAATCTATCAACTTCTGATTTTGGAATCTGTAGTTGTTTTGCCAAAGTTTTCCATTTTCTAAATGCACTTACTACTTCTTCAATAATTTCAGTACTTTGCTTTTTATCAAGCATATAATCTTCGCAAGATTCCTGTAATATTCCTAAATTTGATTCATTTGAAGTCTCAGAAATTAATAGACTCTGATAATCGCTCAATGTAGGATTTATATCATAAACTGGCGAAAGTGTCCATCCTTTTGAAATCAAAAGAAATCCATGATTTCTAAAATGGTCGTCGCTATTGCCTATGCAAATATTAAATGCAACCCGACGATAAAGTTCCTTTAAGTTTTTTTCAACATTTGTACAAGCTTTCAGAATAAAATCAACTATATCCAAATACCCAAATCCATTTATATAATTATCCCCATCAGAGCATCCCAACATTGACATTGCAGAAGCAAAATGAATTCGTTTACCTTCATTTGTTCTGTCAAAACGTTCAGAAAGCAAAGTATGGTGCTTTTCCAAACCAGGAATTACGCTTGTAGATGCTACATTTATTCCAGCTTTAGATGCCAAAAGATGTGAAAAATGTTCCCAAAGACCAACATCATAATCATCATTAACTGATGGAAATTTTGCAATAAACAGTTTCCTGTTTTCATCAACAATACTAGCTTTAGGACGAGCTCCACCCAATGAAGTTCCAGGTAAAATCAATTGATTAATCCATTTTTTGTCTGGCAATTCATTTTTTTCTTCACTATTTTCAATTTCATTACAAGCCTGCATCAAACTACGTAAATTTGTAATTGGTGGTATTTTAAGGGATGAATTCTGATTCAAGAAATCACCATTAATATCTGTTTTGAAACGAAAACCTCCCATTCTTGAAAAATCGTCAATACCAATCATATAGTCAAATGAAGTGAGTTTTTTTAATGGGCGTTTTTCTTCAATTGCTTGAATTTGTTCTCTCCTGTTCAGCAATAAGCGACCCCAACGATCAGGGAGAGCATCTGAGAAACATCCGAAAATATCTTTCCCTGTATGTGTATATTGCATGCCAGGATAGTTGTTGATATCATTACATAATAAAATATCATTATGTTTATTCAACCATTCTTTATGATACTGAAAACCATAGTTCTCTGAACCACGTAAATTCTCAAAACTTAATTCCCCAATTAATTCTACTTTTTTTATGCAATCAAAATCTGCAAATATCCATATCTTTTTCATAAACTAATCCTTTTTTGCAGCTCTTTTCCTTGTTTTTAACCCCAAATCCTGCAATGCTTTACCCATCAAATCATCTTTAGCAATTCCCAGAATGTCATCATCTAATTGCAAAGCATACAAAACACGTAAAAATATACCAATTGCAACCGTTGGTAAGCCCTTTTCAACACGTGCAACCGTTATGTCTGAAACCATTGCCCTTTCGGCAATTTGAGTAATACTTAGATTACGCCTCAGGCGTGCTAACTTGATTTGTTCGCCAACAATCTGCATTTTTTCTTCCAGTTTTCGGGGAAGTTTGTTCCCCATTGTATTTTTTGTCATAAGCTTAACCTATCATATAATTTGCAAATATATACATTTATATTTATTTTATGATGGGTTAAGCTCATTTTCATAAATTATTTAGCAGAAACTACGTTTGTTTTCTACTTTCACTTCATCAAACCTATCATTTACAATGGTATGCGTGATGCATTACCTTTGCAAGTTCCGGTTGAAGTTGAAATGAATACCGGAAATAATTGGTTGGAAGCACATTAGAAAAATGCGAGAGTATGAGTTTGAAGTACATTCAAATTTAAATATTTCCTTAATAATCATTATCAACAATCTAGTATTAAAAAAAGGAACTCCATAGCATGCAGTTTTAGAAAATATAATCAAAAAAAATTATACTAATGAAACAAACAATTATATTATCTTTGTAATTCATATTTAACTAAAATCTTATAAAAATGAGAAAAAATCTATTTTTTATTGCATTCATGCTTGTATGCTTAATTTTGAATGCACAAACATGGTCGGAACAAAACACCAATATGCCCGGAACTTCAGTTGGTGTAGATCAAGTATCGGTTGTTGATTCAAACATTGTTTGGGTTAACGGTTTTAATGGAGCTGGTACGCCATTTCGTTTAAAATTAAACTCACGTACTCAGGATGGCGGAAGCACATGGACAGCTGGCTCATACACTGGTTTTGGAGCTACCGTTTTCCCTCAGGTTTTAACAGGGGTTACATACACAAAAGCATTTGCAATAGCAATGGATACTGCATCTGGTGGCTTTGCATCTTTCTGGAAAACAACTGATGGTGGTTCAAACTGGTCGTTGGTTCCAAATGTAATGAATAACGGAGCTACTACTTTTGCTGATGGTGTTTTATTTTGGAATGCTAACAAAGGTTTTTGCTATGGAGATCCTGTAAACAACAAATTTGATATTTATTATACCATCGATGGAGGAACTACTTGGACAGCTGTTCCTGCTGCAAATATTCCTGTACCTTTGTCAGGAGAATATGGTTATAATGGCTACGAATGTACTGCAAAATTTGATGGTGGAAAAGCTGCATTTATTACCAATATGGGCAGGGTTTACGTTACTTCTAATTATGGTGTTAATTGGGCAGTTACCGCAGCAGCTCCTTTTGCAGCAATTGGAACAGGCAAAATTTATATAAATGGTGCCAACAAAATGATAGTTGCTGGAATGGCCACAGGAGCTACAACTTATACCTGGAAACAAACTATTGATGGTGGTGCAACTTGGACTGCTTATGCTCCTACCGGAACTTTTTATCAGTATGCTATGACTTATGTTCCTAATACTGGAAATATGATGGTTTCTACTTCTCCGTTTACTACATCCAAAGGAGTGTCGTACAGCAATGATAACGGTGCAAACTGGACTGATTTTATGGATATAATTTTACAACCAACTGTTGGATCAAATATTCAATGTTTGGGCGTTGGCTTTGCCGATATCAACAACGGATGGGTTGGTAATTATGGAACAGGTGCAAACACCATACTAAAATATAAAAACTTTATCAACACAACCGGAATCAGTAATATAGTTGAAAATTCAAGCAATTTTGAAATTTATCCAAATCCATCAAATGGAATGATTAATTTTACAATGACAGGAAATAGTTCTGCAAATCTGAGCATTTTTGATTTAACAGGCAAAACCGTATTTAATCATAATTTACAATTAAATGGAGTTGCAAAAACTTCATTCGATTTTTCTGATTATGCCAAAGGTATTTATTTTGTAAAATTTACCAATGGAAACGAAATTTCAATTAAGAAACTTATTATCAAATAATTTTATCATTTGATTTTTTAAAAAACAGCGTAATTGAGTTAATCAGTTACGCTGTTTTAATTTCATTATTAAAAATTGCTTGGTTTGTATAAAAATAGTTTTACATATACGTAAATTATTTAGTATATTTGCATAATGTTTTACATATAGTGATGTGTAATCAGAAAATAAATTTTATTTTTATATGAAAAATCTACATCTTCTACCCGATGAAATTATAAATCGTAAAAATTACATTGATAAAGCTATTCAATTTATTGACAAGGATATTATAAAGATCTTTACAGGACAAAGAAGGGTTGGGAAAAGTTATATATTATATCAGCTTATCAAATATATTTCAGATAACAATACCAATGTCAATATTCTTTACATTAATAAAGAGTTGCCTGAATTTAAGTTTATTAACAACGATGATGATTTACTGAGATATGTTATTGAAAATCAAACCATGGCCAGAAACTATCTTTTTATTGATGAAATACAGGAAATTATTCATTTTGAAAAAGCTTTAAGGGCATTATTAGCTTCAGGTAAATGGGATATTTGGTGTACAGGAAGCAATGCAGAATTATTATCTTCTGATATTGCAGGTATCATGAGTGGGAGATCTATTGAAATTCCGGTTTATTCACTAAACTTTACAGAATTTATTGAATTCCATAATTTAGCAAATGATAGTATGTCATTGAATTTATACTTGAAATTTGGTGGTTTACCATATTTGAAAAACATTGCTCTTAAAGAAGATATTGCATATGAATATTTACGAAGTATTTATTCAACTATATTATACAAAGATATTTTAACAAAGCACAAAATAAGAAATACACGATTTGTAGAAGATTTGGTAAATTTTGCTGCTGATAATACTGGTTCAATTGTTTCTTCTAAAAAGATAAGCGATTTTCTAAAATCTCAAAAAATTAATATACCACCGGTTAGAGTTATTGAATATTTAAAGCATTTATATAATGCTTTTTTCTTGATTAAATTGCAACGAGCTGATTTGAAAGGAAAAAGATTTTTCGAAATCGGTGAAAAATATTATTTTAATGATATTGGATTAAGAAATGCTATTATTGGATATAAGCCAAATGATATTAATAAAATTCTCGAAAATGTAGTTTTATTACATTTATTAAATAATGGATATAAAGCATTTACTGGCTCAATTGGGGCAAATGAAATTGATTTTGTATTTGAAAAAAACTCACAAAGAATATATGTACAGGTTGCTTATCTGATAAGTGATGAAAAAGTGCATGAACGTGAATTTGGAAACCTTAAATTAATTAAGGATAATTATCCCAAATATGTTGTAAGTATGGACAGTTTAAACTTAGGTGAAGATAATGGAATAATTCATTTACAATTACTTGAATTTCTAAATACCCGTTTTTGATAGTTTTAATCCGGATAAAAAAGTGTATTTAAAAGCAGATTTTAGATTTTTATTTTTCGGGACTTCTAAAAATTGTTTTTTCGATGTACTTGAATTTTAAAACTATTCACAAGTTTTTTTTGGGAATTCATTATAACGACTTACGAAATTCTCATTTATAATATTAAACTGCGTTTCTAAAAATATTGTTTGCCTCACAAATTCTAAGTTTTATAAATCATTTTATCAAAACTACAAAATCAAAGAATTTCAACCGATTAAAGTAGTTTAGGCTCTTTAGAAACTTATCCTTACCTTTGCAGCCGAAATAAAAAAAACGTTTTTATGACTTTTGATGAATTAAATCTCAATAAGCCTTTATTGAATGCACTGAGTGACATGGCTTGCATTAATCCGACCACTATTCAGGAACGCAGTTTTTCTGCAATTATGTCGGGCAAAGACCTTATTGGAATTGCCCAAACCGGAACTGGCAAAACACTTGCTTATCTTTTACCTTGTCTCAGATTGTGGAGTTTTTCTAAAGAAAAAATGCCACAAATACTGGTTTTGGTGCCCACCCGCGAACTGGTAGTTCAGGTTGTAAAAGTTGTGGAAGATCTTTCGAAATACATGAGTGTAAAGGTAGTAGGAGCTTATGGTGGTACCAATATCAAAACTCAGATACATGCCATTAACGAAGGCGTGGATGTAATGGTGGCTACTCCGGGACGCTTGCTCGATTTGGTGCTGAATGGTTCGTTGCGGTTGAAAAATATTAAAAAACTGATTATAGATGAAGTAGATGAAATGCTAACATTGGGTTTTCGTAAGCAGTTGACAGATTTGTTTGAACTGATACCTGCCAAAAGGCAAAACCTGATGTTTTCGGCAACTATTACCGATGAAATTGAAGTGCTTATCAAAGATTTTTTTAATTCTCCTATCAAAATAGAAGCTGCACCCACTGGAACTCCGTTAGAAAATATCGTTCAAAAAGCCTATCATGTTCCTAACTTTAATACCAAAATCAACCTTTTAAAACTATTGCTTGCCGACAAAGAGGAGTACAATAAAGTTTTGGTTTTTTGTGAATCGAAAAAAATGGCTGATGAGGTTTATGATTTGGTAAATACGGATTATTTCGGACAGATAGGAGTGATACATTCCAACAAATCGCAAAACAATCGTTTTGATACCGTTAAAAAGTTTCAAGGTACAATTTACCGAGTTTTGATTGCCACCGATCTTATATCGAGAGGTTTGGATATTTCGGAAGTATCGCATGTTATCAATTTCGATACGCACGAAGTTCCCGAAAACTATATGCATCGCATCGGGCGAACCGGCAGAGCCAAAGAAAAGGGTATAGCTATTAGTTTTATTACTCCTTCGGAGGCAAAAAGTCAGGAACAGATTGAATCATTGATGAATTATCAGATTCCGATGCTGCCATTACCCGAAAATTTGCTAATTTCGGATGTGTTAACTCCTGATGAAATGCCTAAGGTACAAATGAAAAATGTTTTGATAAAAATACCAAAACGTGAAGATGTAGGCCCTGCATTTCATCCGAAAAAGGAAAAGAACCTGAAGGTTTATAATCATAAAACCAGAGCTGAAAAAATGAAAGAAAAATACGGCAAACCAAAAACACGCGGACAAAAAAAGAAATAAACAATGGATGGCAATAACAGAGAAAAAATAAGCAAAGGAAGTTTGGTTAATATTGTTCAGAAAAAAGACCAGCGAAGTGGAGAACTAACAGAAGGTATTGTGAAAGACCTTTTAACCAAAGTAGCATTTCATCACCGGGGTATTAAAGTCCGCCTCGAAAGCGGCGAAATAGGACGTGTACAGGAAATATTGGATTAAACAATATCATTAAAAAAGGCTGCTTCAATTAAGAAACAGCCTTTTTTGTATAATGAAGTAATGTATAAATTACTTAGCAACTCTTTCGAGCCATTTTAGCATAAAGAACATGGTAAGCATTGAAATTAAACAAGCTACAACAAAAATAGACCATGTGTATGAAATAGGTATGCTTTTGTAGAAAATTGCACCTATAAATAATAATGAATTACCTATAGCAGTCGCACATAACCATAAGCCCTGCATCATTCCCTGATACTTAGGAGGAGCTACTTTTGATACAAAAGAGATTCCAAGAGGTGAGATAAATAACTCAGCTACAGTTAAAATAAAATAAGTACCTATCAATAATAATGGTGTTACACGTTCAGCATCTGCCAAACCACCCATTTCTGTAATAACAGCTTTTGATGGTAAACCCATTGAACCCATAACCATTACAACATAACCCAATGCAGCTATACCCATACCAATAGCAATTTTCTTTGGTGTTGAAGGCTCAATATTGCGAGCTCTTAAGAAACCAAACAATGCTAAAATCACTGGAGTTAAAAATACAACAAAGAAAGGATTAATAGATTGAAATAATTCAGCACCAACTAATCGGGTGAATCCCAAATTTACATTAATACTACTTAAATCTGTATAATCTTTTGCAAAATAAGTAAGGGTCAACCCATTTTGGTGGAATGAAAACCAGAAGAAAATAACAACTGCAAAAACAGCGAATAAAGCAGATAAACGCTGTTGAACTTCTTTAGCACCCATCTCAACTATATTTGTAGCTGAATTGCTAGCTTTTTGTTTATTTGCAGGATCTGGAAAGCGTTTCTTATTAACCAGATATATAGTAAGCGAAATCATCATTGCAAAAATAGCAACTGCAAAAGCATAATGAAACCCTGTAGCAAATACACCAAGATATTCGTTTGCAAAGGCAGTTATATCAGTTCCCTGATAACCAACTTTTGCAGCAAGTTCAGTTAAAGTGTTTGAACCTTCAGGGCTAATACTTCCATTTAATAATTTATGACATAATTCAGGTAATGAACTATTATACTCAAAACCATGTGAACTTACCCACCAGTTACGTACTCCAACAGCTGCAATAGGAGCAAAAATTGCACCAACATTGATAAACATATAGAAAAGTGAAAAGCCTGAATCTCGCATTTTACTATACTCAGGATTGTCGTACATCTGACCTACCAATGCTTGCAAATTGCCCTTAAACAAACCATTTCCGAAAGCAATAACAAATAAACCAATACAGGTTATTGTCATATACAAAATGAATTTGTCAGCAGGAACTGGTGTTGGTGTTGGGATGGATATAATTAAATATCCAAATGCCATTAAAACAAGTCCTGTTAATATTGTGCCTTTGTAATTTCTTGTTTTGTCGGCAATTAAACCTCCCACAAAAGCCAAAATGTAAATTGAAAAATAAAAAATTGAATAAATAATACCAGCATTGGTTTCATCAAGTCCAAATTTTGCCATTAAAAATAAAGATAAGATAGCCATCATGGTATAGAAACCAAAACGTTCGCCCATATTTGCTAACGCAGCCGCTAATAATCCTTTTGGATGATTTTTAAACATAGTTTTTGAATTTAATTAATAATTGATTTTTTTGACTGTACAAAAATAAGAAAAAAATCAACTTCACAAAATATATTTTACTAATTGATAATAACTTATTCCTTTAGTAAGGATTAAAATATTGAAAACCAACAAAGATAAAATAATGTTATTTTTAATAAAATCTATACTTTGATAAGTTTAACAATTATTGCCCGTTTTGTTTTAATAAATGCTAACTCGTTATGTTTTGAGCAAATGCCAAAATATTACCATCAAAATCAGAGCAATAAGCTACTTTGTCGCCCCAATCCCTCGCCAAAGTTTCGCATATAGGTTTGGCACCGCAGCAAATGGCTCTTTCGTAATATTCCTCTGGAGAATTTACATATAAATAAATTTCACATCTCGGAATTCCATTTCCATTTGATGGATGTACAATGTTTTCTCCCAGTATTTTAGCTATCCCATTTTCTGGCATTATACCCAGTTTGCTATGTTCATTTATTTCAAATTCGGTCATTCCCGGCACATCCAAAACAGCTTCTTTTTGCAAAACCTCCTGATAAAAAGACTTGCTCTTAGCCTGATTTGCTACATAAATGATAAAAATTGAATTCATCCTTAAAAAGTTTTTATTTAAATTAGTCGAATCAAAAAGTTGCATTTGTAACTTGAATTGAGCTATTTATTGTTTACTTTAGAAAAATTGAAAGTATTTTATTGCATTACAAAAAAATGAATCGCATCTAAATTTATATAAAATCCTTTGGATACAAACACATTCAAAGTATTAATAATTAAAGTTTTAAATAAATAATCTAAAACAAAACATCCAATACACAAAACAATCCGTAAATTAGGCTGGCTATTCCGTTGGTTGTAAAAAATGCCAGATTAATTCGGCTTAAATCATTGGTTTTTACTATCAAGTGCTGATAAATAAGTAATACCGAAAAAATGCCACCACCTATCCAATATAAAACACCCCAATCGGCATAAAAACCAATAATAATTACCAATGCAAAACTGAATAAATGTAATATAAAAGAAAAGATTAATGAATTTTGGATGCCTAACCAAGATGGTATTGATTTTAATTTCTGCGATTTATCGAAATCAATATCTTGTAGAGCATATAAAATATCGAAACCACTTACCCAAAACAACACCATAAATGACATTAAAACCGGAACCACATCAAACTTTCCGCTAACGGCAATATAAGCACCAATTGGAGCCAATGCCAATCCAATTCCTAAAACGATATGGCTTAAAGATGTAAATCTTTTGCATAAACTATAGCCCAAAATAACCATTAAGGCAATAGGTGAAAGAAAAAATGCCAATTTGTTTTCGTTTAAAAAATAGGTTGTAAATATAAATAATATAGAATTGACAATAACAAATACCAAAGCTCTTATAGGTTTTATTTTCCCTGCCGGTATTTCACGAATTGCTGTTCGTTTGTTAGCAGCATCAAATTCGCGGTCGATATAGCGGTTAAATCCCATAGCAGCATTGCGCGCAAATACCATACATAATACTACCAATATCAATAAAAACCAATTAAATTCCTGTGTTTGGTTTACTGCAATAAAAAAACCTGCCAAAGCAAAAGGCATTGCAAATATAGTATGAGCAAATTTTACTAATGACAGGTATTTTCCGATTGTTTCTTTCACTATTTATTCTAAATAATTGTCAACGCTTTCGCTTGACCATTTGTAATTGTATAAACCGTAGTGCAAACGAAGTTCTTTTTCTTCTGGAGAAAGAGCAGCATACTTTGCTTTTTCTTCATCAAGCTTTCTTCGTTTCTCTTCTTCTATAGCATAAATGTCATTTAAGTATTTTTGTTCAACACGTTTCTTTAAAAAATCGCGGGCTACCGAAGGAAATAATTCTAACAATAATGCATCTTTTTCATTTTCTGCTAATTTCAAATCGCCATATTCATGAAAAACAGTATTTTCCTGTTTCTTATAATTTTTGGTATCATAATCCATTTCCGTTTTTACACCAGCCACTTTCATTCTGAATTCAGGATCGATTGGTAATGGAGTTTTGCCATAATTGCCTTTAACAAGATTTACAAACTGTATTGATTTGGTAGTATAAGGAGGTAAACTCTTATTTTCGTCAATTACACAGTTTACAGCCTGCACACCCACAATCTGGCTGGTAGGTGTAACCAATGGAGGACAACCTGCTGCTACACGTACCATCGGAACAGTTTCTAAAACCTTGGGTAATAAATGATCAAGCTTAAGTTGTTTTAATTGAGCAAGCATATTGGTGTACATTCCACCGGGAATTTCGGCATTTTTAACCATTTCGTCTGGTCCTGGGAAGTTAAAGTATTTCTCAATTTTTTGAGTAACATCTAATAATTCTTCTTCTTTATTTGATTTGGCGTAAGCAATAGCCATCTCAAACATAGTGTCAACTTCTTTTGGTAGCTGATCTTTGGTAATATCAAATTCGATTGGGAAAAGCTTATAAGAATCGTATTCTGCTAATTCTAAACGAATTTTCTTTAACTCTTTGTTTATTTTTACAACCGAATCTAAATTAACGCCGGTATCTAATCCCAATTTATTAGCAAATAATTGAATTATTTCAAATGCAGGGGCTGCTGGTCCGCCTGCAAAATTCATAATTGAAGTATCAACAATATCCACACCATTTACTATCGCCATCAAAACAGCAGCTAAACCATAACCAGGAGTACAATGGGTGTGAAAATCAATAGGTATTTTTAGTTCTTGTTTTAATCTTGAAATTAATTCACCCGATTTATTAGGTGGAATTAAACCAGCCATATCTTTAACCGAAATCATATCTGCACCCATTTCTTCTAATTGTTTTGCTTTTTTTACAAAATAATCAATAGTGAAGATGTCGTGAGGTAATGTTTTGAAATGCAACAATGCATTTAGTTTTTGCTTAGCCGTAAATTTGGGATCAACCGTATAACATATTGTACAATCGGCTATTCCGCCATTTTTCTTAACATAATTGATGGTTGATTTTATATTATTTACATCATTTAATGCATCGAAAATACGCATAATATCAATTCCTGATTTTACAGCAAATTTGTTAAAACCTTCAATAACTTCTTCAGGATAAGGATTATACCCAAATAAATTACGCCCACGCGAAAGTGCAGTTAATTTGGAAGTATCTCCAATAACAGCTTTTACTTTTTCTAATCTTTCCCAAGGATTTTCATTCAAATAACGCATTATCGAATCGGGAACGGCTCCACCCCAAACTTCCATAGCATAAAATCCAGCTTCTTTGAATAAAGGTAAAACGCTATCAACCTGATTTTGTGTCATTCGAGTAGCAAATAATGATTGCTGACCATCACGTAAGGTTAAATCTCTTATTAAAAGCTTTTTTGTCATAATATTTGGTTTTATTTTAAAAATTAGTGTGATTTTTGTATGCAAATTTATAACTAATATTATTATGATAAAAATCTTTTAAAAGATTTTTTTTCAATATTTTATCTCTAACATAAAACTATGATTATCTGTATTTATAATTGATTATATTTGCTATATATTGATAATTTTTTGCATTAAAGAAACTATATTCAATTCAATATTATTGTATTTTTTAGTATTTTTGGCAAGAAATTTGTAAAACATTAAAAACTATAACTTACATATATTTTTAAATCAAATTAATATAATAGGAAATGCTCACTTGCAAATATTGTAATCTAACCAAAAATAATATGATGGGCATTCCACTTGACAAATAAAAAAATTTACACATGAAAAAAATCGCTTTTCTTTTCGTTATCACATCTCTGTTTATTAATTTTACTTTTGCAATACTACCTACCCCAACAAATTATTCTCCATCAAACAATTCAACTTCAATTTCACCATTAGTATCAATTAATTGGTATAGTTCAACCGGTGCAACTTCGTATGAATTGAAAATAGCTGACAATACAACTTTTAACAATGCTTCAATTTACAATGCATCTAGCACAAATATAAGCGTTTATAACCTAAAATTCTCTACAACTTATTATTGGCAGGTAAGAGCAAAAAGCACAGGAGATTCCTCTTTATGGTCGAATGTATGGGGCTTTACAACTACTGCCGGAACTAATTTATATTCGCCTTCAAATGGTGCTACAAATTTAAGTGTTAGCACTAACTTAAACTGGTACAGCATTACAGGCGTAAATACATATCAAATAGATGTAGATACATCAGCAAATTTTAATTCACCTCTAAAAGCAAGGTATATCACAACCTCAAGTTATACAGATTTAACAGTTGCAAATTTGTTATTCAATAAAAAATACTATTGGAAGGTTAGAGGTGCACATATTAATGATACTTCAGCTTGGTCTACTGTTTGGAATTTTACAACTACAAATACAAACTCGCTATATTCGCCAACCAATGGAGCTACCAATTTAAGTGTTAGTACAAATTTAGACTGGTATAGTATCTCTGGTTCAAATACTTATCAAATTGATATTGATACTTCTGCAATTTTTAATTCACCTTTAAAGGCAAGTTACAGCACTACATCAAGTTATACAGATTTAACAGTTGCAAATTTGCTATACAATAAAAAATATTATTGGAGAGTTAGATCGGCACATTCTCAAGATACTTCTGCTTGGTCGGCTGTTTGGAACTTTACAACTACAAATACAAACTCGCTATATTCGCCAACCAATGGAG
>CAZWRD010000018.1:0-34133 GCA_964636105.1 uncultured Bacteroides sp. | reverse complement strand
CAGCAGCTTTGCCAAAGGAATTTACATTGTAAAACTACAAACAGATAAAGAAACACTACAAAGCAAATTTGTAAAGGAATAATAAACCAAGTAATCCGATGACCCGAAGTCATCGGATTACTTGTAAAATTATAGGCTAAGCAAAAACTTCATTACATCCACCCCGTCAGCATAGTCGGTTAAGCCAGGTTGTTGTGCTTTCCCAAAAGGGATTGCTTCGGGTAGGTTCTCATTGCAAGCTATTACACATTGTATTTTATCATCATTGGTTTTTACGAACTCAACAACTTCATCTATCGTTTTATAATAATCATAATAAATTACAGAAATAGGCGAGGATATCAAACTTTCTTGTCTCAATATCAAACTGCCGTTATCGAAAAAGGGCTGCTGATTAATCATATAGATCGATTTATAATAATCATAATTATTCCTGAATTTCGAATTATCAATAAGTCTTTCATTTTTTGCCAAAACCGCAAGCAAATTATTAAAATCATAGTTTTCGGGCACAAACAATCGCGACACATTGCGGCAACCCATACCATAATATCTTAAAATATCATAACTTAAAGCCTCCAGCTGTATAGCATCTTCATTGCCACTTATAACAGCTATGGCATTGCGGTTTTTGCGTATTATATTCGGATGTTTTCCAAAATAATATTCGAAATAGCGCGCCGAATTATTGCTTCCTGTGGCAATAACTGCTTCATACGATTCCAGTTTTTGCTCGGCAAAAACAATAAAATCAGCAAACTTAGGTTCAAAATCAATAAGCTTAGAAGCAACTGCTGGTAACAGATATTTATCATCAGACGAAAGTTTAGCTATCAATTTATGCCCCGACATCAGCACATAAAAGAAATCATGAAAACCCACCAAAGGCAAATTTCCTGCCATCACCACTCCTACTCTTTTGCAGTTTTTGGTTTCCGCTAAATCAGGATAATTCAATATCCATTCTTCAATAGCTGATTGCTTAATACTTTCGCCAAGCGAATGCAACGAATACATAATATTATCAATACCAAACCAAGGATTAAAATACGAAGCTTGCTTAACAGCTAAATCAAAACCAAAATATTCTTCAGCTTCAACAGGATAAGTATAATCAATTAAAAACTCCGATAATGCCAAAAAAGCATTTATTCTTTCTTGTTTTTCCATTTTAAATAATTAAAAAATAAGTAGTATTCACAAATATTGCGACAAGCATAACTATTAATATTTTCAATAAACTTTGTTTTTATTATATTTGCAAAACTTTTGCTAAAATAAAAAGAAATATTCAACGTTGTAATAATTAATACTTAAAAAAACAAAATTGAAAAAAGCAAATCTCATCATACTGATTCTAATATTTAGCCTTACCAATCTCTATTCGCAAGAAAGAGAAACTTTTGGCGAATATGAAGATTCGTTGAAAATATTGGGGCAAATCATGCGCACAGGAGCCAACGACCGCATAAAATTTGAAGCCTCAGCACGTTTTGCAGATTTGCTAGAAGATGCTTTAAGTATCAAGAATTCATTCAACTATCCATTCGATTCAGTAAACACCATTGCAAGATTAACATCACCCGACCAACGTTTCAGAATGTTTAACTGGGTTATTGCCAAAGACAACGGCACATTCGAATACAATTGTTTTCTACAGGCTTATAACGAAAAAAAGAAAAAGCATGAATTATTCAAACTCAACGACAAATCGTCAGAAATCATTGTCCCCGAAAGTCAGACACTAGATCCGGAAAACTGGTTCGGGGCATTATATTACAAAATAATTCCTGTAAAAAACGAAGACATTACTTATTACACCTTACTTGGCTGGAATGGTAATAATGGGCTTTCATTCAAAAAGATGATAGAAGTTTTAACCTTTCGATCAGGAAACCGCCCGTTTTTTGGTGCAGCTATTTTTCGCAAAGGCAAAGACAAACCCAAAAGAATTATATTTGAATATTCAGCCAAAGCAATTATGACATTAAAATATGAAGATCAGCAATATCAGGTAAAAAAACGTTTAAAAAAACCACAAAAAGGGAAAAGATTCGAAATTGAAAACATAAAAACAGAAATGATATTATTTGATCGATTAATTCCTTTGAATCAATCATTAGAAAGTCAAAAACAATTTTATGTACCCGAAACCAATGTTTTTGATGCCTTCATCTTCGACAAAGGAAAATGGAATTTTATTGAAGATATAGATGCTCGCAATCCAAAGATGCCTGAATTACGCCAACCTGCTGAAAAAACACCTCAAATACAGCTTTATTCGCCTAAATAAATAAATTTTTTGAATAGCGAATAATAATTTAATTTTATCTTACTCTGATTCGTTTACCAGCTCTAATCAAGGTAGAACGTTTCATACGGTTAAGCTTTTTCAGATTATTAATACTTGTATGATATTTTCGGGCAATACTTCCTAGTGTTTCACCATTTTTTACTTTATGATATTTCGCTTCTTTTAGTTTTGAAATATCCTTATGATATCTGAAATGATAAGCAGTTAAATACAATACATCAGAAATCAATCTATAATTCTGAAAGTCGATAATATCCTCAGGATTGATTGGAGCGCCAAGATATCTGATTTCAAAGTGCAAATGACTACCTCTCGAACGACCGGTATTTCCTCCCAAGCCAATCATATCACCAGCTTTAACCAATTGATCATTCTTAACATTAATTTGCGATAAATGAGCATATAAGGTTTCCAATCCATTCATATGTCTAACTACTACAACAAAACCATATGACCGGCTTAATTTGGTAATTCTCACTATACCATCAAAGGCACTTAAAACACTATCACCCGTTTCAAGATTTACATCTGTACCATAATGATACCTGCCATGACGCATACCAAAACGTGAAGTTACTTCACCATCAAATGGATTTACAAAAAAAGAACTTTTACTTTTATCAACAAGAAACAATATTGTAGTATCAGCCTTTTTAGAAAAATCAACTTTAGGATAATGAATATTATCATTATCAAAACTTCCATATAAAGTATCACCATCAAAAAAAACAGCTAAAGAATCGTAAAAAGAATAAAAATCATTTACCAAATCAATACTATCATTAATAGATTCAGTAACATGAGATTGTTGCAATTTATCGTAAGTTTCTTCTTGAGAAAACAACTTAAAATTAAAAAACAAAATCAAAATAGCAATTGTACAAATGTGATAAATAAACTTCATGAATTTTTCTTGAATACGAACGTAAATAATAGAGTACAAAGTACGAATTTTATTTTTAAAACATAAAGGTTTTTAACGAAATTTAACGCTATTGAAAATTAATTGCTATTTTTTTTTCAAATACGTTTTTTTATTTATAATTTAGCAAAAAGTTTTAAGCTAAAAAAACTAGATCATATGCTTAAATTAAAAAAATTAAGGTTTATATTATTTGCTTCATTATTAAGTATTTTTGCAATTATACTTAGTTCTTGTAGTACACCCAACAATGGGGCTTATCGCAAACGTGGACACGTTGGGAGTTCTTCTTATTATCAAAAAGGTTCATCCTATCGAAACAAATCGAAAAGGAATGTGATTCCTATTGCGAAAAATTATCGTATCAAAAACAGAAGAACCAGCGGTAACTACTAGTTAATCGCAAACAAAAATGTTTTTTAAAACAGGCTTATATTTTATTAAAATTCAAACTATTATGTCTATTGAAATCAAAGAAATAATTAGCAAATCAGATTTAAAGAAATTTATCAGATTTCCTTTTAAACTATATAAAAACAATCCCTATTGGATACCCGTACTCGATATGGATGAAATGAATAATCTTTCAAAAGATAAAAATCCGGCTTACGAATTTTGTGAAGCTCGATTTTGGTTAGCCTATAAAGATGGCGAAGCTGTTGGCCGTATCGGAGGAATTATTAATCACAGAGCAAATAAATGCTGGAACGAAAACAGAATTCGTTTTACTTGTTTTGATTATATTGATGATGAAAAAGTAGCTGATGCGTTGTTAAAAACTGTTGAAAAATGGGGTAAAGAACGTGGTTTTGAAGAAATTCACGGACCACTTGGCTTCACCGATATGGATAGAGAAGGTATGCTTGTTTATGGTTTTAACGAATTAGGTACTTATGCAACTTATTACAATCATGATTATTACCCTGTTTTGATAGAAAAACTTGGTTATGAAAAAGATACTGATTGGTTGCAATTTGAATATCAGGTACCAAAAGAAGAACCTGAAAAATTGAGAAAGATTGCCGAAATGGTTGCAAAAAGATATAAAGTACATACTTTAAAAGCTAAAACTACAAAAGAATTAAAATCTTATGCACATCAAATATTTGATGTTCTCAACCAAAGCTTTTTACCTCTATACGGTTTTGCACCTTTATCTGAAAAACAAATTGATTTATTTACCAAACAATATATTAGCTACGTTAATCCCGAGTATGTTTCTTGTGTATTGAATGAAGATAACAAAATGTTGGGTTTCGGTATTACTCTCCCATCATTATCTGAAGCCGCAAAAAAAGCAAATGGCAAAATATTTCCTTTTGGATGGTATCATATGCTTAATGGAATGAAAAAAACAAAAACAGTGGATATGTACTTGATTGCCATACTTCCAGAATGGCAAAACAAAGGTTTAAATGCACTAATGTTTGATGAACTAATGAGAAATTATATTAAAAATGGAATTGAAAAAACCATTCAAAATCCAGTGTTGGAAACAAATAATAAAAATATTGATATCTGGAGAGATTATAATCCACGTCAGCATATCAGACGCAGATGTTATATCAAAAAAATTGACTAACAAAAAAAGTCGCTCAAAAATGAGCGACTTTTTTTATTTGGTCGTTTCGCCTTTATAATTTTTTGTAAAATCATTATCAATGGGCTCCCAAAGCTCAATCTTGTTCCCCTCAGGGTCGAGTATATGAACAAATTTTCCATAATCATAGGATTCTATGCTATCCAAAACAACTATTCCCTTTAGTTTTAAATCATTTATAAGCAATTCAATATTTTCTACCCTATAATTTATCATAAAATCTTTTTGAGATGGCTCAAAATACTTTGTTTTTTCAGAAAACGGACTCCATTGCAGATAAGCTTTTTCATAAGGCTCTTCTGCTTTTCTGAATTCAAACATACTTCCATATTCATCAGTTTTCAAACCTAAGTTTCCCGAATACCAATCTTTCATTTGTTTGGGATCTTTACATTTAAAAAAAATCCCTCCAATCCCGGTAACTCTTCCTTTTTTTTCTACATCCATTGTTTTATTATTATTTGATTCTACAGATTTTATTTCTGCAGTATTTTTACAGGCAATTAATACCAATAAATATAAAAATATTATTCTTGTTTTCATTTATCATTCAAAATCAGCATATAATAAATATATTTTTCTGATTTCTTTAAATTTTTCCAAATCATCTGCCCAAGTTTTTCGAATTTCATCTTCAGTTTTACCTTCAATAATTTGTGTTCTAAGCACATCATTACCTGCGAGTTTATCAAAGAAATTATTAAAAAACTTGGTTTTTCCCGATAGTCTCTTATATGAATCAATAATCCAAAACAAATTCAACTTAGCTTCAGACCTGATGATAGATACAGAAAACTCACTCAAATCATAACCATTACATTCCTCGCCTTTAAAAGGAGGATTATCACTCATACCTTTAATTGATATAGGTGTAAATTTAAAATCTGTATTATCAAACAAAGGATGTCCAACAATCTGAAAAGGAGTATTAGTACCTCTTCCAACACTTACAACAGTTCCTTCAAAGAAACAAAGAGAAGGATAAAGATAAACTGCATTCATATTTGTAAGATTTGGAGAAGGTTTAATAGGTAAAATATAATAATCAGTATGCTTATAATTAATTACTTTAATAACATTAAGCTTGCATTTATTCTGATTTGACAACCATTTCTCTCCATTTATCATCAATGCGTATTCACCAATAGTCATACCATGAACCACCGGAACGGCATGCATTCCAACAAAAGAGGCAAATTTCGGATTCAATACAGGCCCATCTACGTAATATCCATTCGGATTTGGTCTATCTAAAATCAATAACAAAATATTATTCTCAGCACATGCTTCCATTACGTAATGTAAAGTAGAAATATAAGTATAAAACCTAACTCCCACATCCTGTAAATCAAATATAATTACATCCAAACCTTTTAAATCAGAAGCTTTTGGTTTTTTATTGTCTCCATAAAGAGAAATAATTGGTAATCCAGTTTTTGCATCAATTTTGTTCTCAATTTTAGCACCTGCTTCAGCATCTCCCCTAAATCCATGTTCAGGACAAAAAACGCTAATAAGCTTAAGCTTCAAACTCAATAAACTGTCAACCAAATGGGTCTTATTTATTACAGAAGTCTGATTTGCAACAATCGCAATATTTTTATGCTGCAAAAAAGGAAGATATACATCTAATTGATCAGCACCTGTCTTAATATCTTTGCTTGTAATTATTTTGCCATCAAGCTTATAATCTTGCGATTTTGCCGAAAAATTAAAAAAAAACAGAAAGAAAAAAATAAAAATATGAATATAAACCTTCATTTTAAAACTTTTATAAAATTACTAACAACTAAAAACCAATATTTTGAATTCAATAAATAAAAAATTCGATATCAGTTTTGTAAAAAAATTGTATTTTTGTAGAAATTATAATACAAAACCATTGAATTTAGAATACTTTATTGCCAAAAGATTTTTAAACAAAAATAAGAAAAATTTTTCTGAATCCATTATAAAAGTTTCAATTACAGGAATTGCTTTAGGCATTGCTGTAATGATACTTGCTATAGCTATAGTAACTGGTTTCCAACAAAAAATTACGGCAAAAGTAATAGGATTTGGTGGTCATATTCAAATTGGGAACTTCGAATTAAATAACTCAATTCAAACCAATCCAATAAAAAAAGACATTCTGCTAGAAAGCCAGATAAAAAAAATCAATGGAGTAAAAAACATACAAGTGTATGCCAAAAAAGCAGGTATGATTAAGGCTGATAATCAAATACAAGGCATTATACTAAAAGGGGTTGGCTCTGACTACGATTGGAGTTTTTTTAAAGATAATTTAATTGAAGGAACGATATTAAACATCAAACAAAACAAAAAAAATGAGAACGTATTAGTCTCAAAATATCTAGCTAACAAATTAAATTTAAAACTAAATGATAAGCTTAGAACTTACTTTATTTCGGAAGATAACCTAAGAGCCAGAGCATTTATAATTTCAGGAATTTTTGAAACAGGTCTTGAAGAATTTGACAAAAAAATTATAGTGGCGGATATATCACATATTCAGAAACTTAACAATTGGGATTCATCATTTGTTGAAGGATATGAAGTTTTAATAAATGATTTTAAAAATCTGAATACCATTGCAGATGAAGTTTACAATGCTAGTAATTACAATTTAAATACCAATACAATAAAAGAACTTCATCCGGAGATTTTCGATTGGCTAGGATTAACAGATATGAATGTTATTGTAATTATTGTAATTATCTCATTAATTTCATCAATTACAATGATTTCTATTTTATTGATATTGATATTGGACAAAACCAATATGATTGGCTTATTAAAATCATTGGGTGCATCAAACAGAAGTGTTCGGAAAATATTTATTTACAATGCTTTATACATCATTACAAAAGGATTATTGATAGGAAATATCATCGCAATTACTTTAGGTTTGATACAACAAAAATTTGGAATTTTCAAGCTAGATCAAGCATCATATTATTTAAAAACGATTCCAATAAATTTAAATATATGGTACATATTAATAATAAATATAGGAACCATCGTACTTTGCATACTAGCACTGATGATTCCTTCATTTATAATTTCTAAAATTACGCCTATAAAAGCAATAAGATATAAATAACTATTTATCAGATACTAATGCAATATCTAAAACTTCTGTCATATCTTCAACATAGTAAAAACTAAGACCTTCTAAATATGTTTGATTTATCTCCTCAATATTTCTTTTGTTATCTTTACAAAGAATAATATCTGTTATTTTAGAACGCTTTGCAGCCAAAATTTTCTCTCTGATTCCACCAACAGGGAGTACTTTACCTCTGAGTGTAATTTCGCCTGTCATTGCAATATTAGCTCTCACTTTACGTTTTGTTATCGAAGAAGTTATTGCAGTTAACATAGTTATACCTGCACTTGGACCATCTTTTGGTGTAGCACCTTCTGGAACATGAATATGAATATTCCATTTTTCAAAAGTATCTTCCGCAATATCAAGTTGTTTTGCATGCGATTTTATAAATTCATAAGCTATAGTTGCAGACTCTTTCATTACATCACCCAAGTTACCGGTAAGTGTCAGATTTCCTTTACCTTGACTTAAACTTGTTTCAACAAACAATATTTCACCACCAACAGCTGTCCATGCCAAACCTGTTGCAACTCCAACCATATCTTTCTTTAGCCAGCTATCATGCTGAACACTTGGAATTCCCAAAACATTTTCAATTTCTGCAATATTAAGTGTTTTATTATACTTTTCATCGCTTGCAATAAATCTAGCTTTATTTCTGATAACTTTAGCAATATTTTTTTCCAATTGTCTTACACCTGATTCACGGGTATAATCGCTAATAATTTTCTGTAAAACATTATCATTGAATTTTAATTGTGATTTTTTCACACCATGTTCAAGTAATTGTTTTGGCAACAAATGTCTTTTGGCAATCTCAAGCTTTTCCTCCATCACATAACCACTAACTTCAATTACCTCCATTCTATCGCGTAAGGCAGGATGAATGGTATTTAAAGTGTTGGCAGTTGCAATAAACATAACTTTCGATAAATCAAAAGTTTCTTCTAAAAAGTTATCATAAAATGCAAAATTTTGTTCTGGATCTAAAACTTCAAGTAAAGCAGCTGAAGGATCTCCATTTATATTCATTCCCAATATTTTATCAATCTCATCCAAAACAAATACGGGATTTGAGGATTTTACTTTTTTCAATTGCTGTATAATTCTTCCTGGCATTGCACCAATATATGTTTTTCTATGTCCACGAATTTCAGCTTCGTCACGTAATCCACCCAACGACATTCTAACATATTTACGATCAAGTGCACGAGCTACCGATTTACCTAATGAAGTTTTTCCAACTCCAGGAGGACCAACAAGACAAATAATCGGAGATTTCATATCGCCCTTAAGTTTTAAAACAGCCAAATGTTCAATAATTCTGTCTTTCACTTTTTCTAAACCAAAATGATCCTCATCCAATATATTCTGAGCTCTATTTAAATCAAAATTATCCGTAGTATATTCATTCCAAGGCAAATCAGTTAATACATTTAAATAATTCATCTGAATAGAATAATCAGGAGATGCTGGATTAATCCGTTGAAGTTTTTTAAGTTCTTTATCAAAAGTTAAACCTACTTCTTTTGACCATTTTTTCCCTTCAGCTTTTGTTTTTATTTCATTTATCTCTTGTTCTCCTGGGTTTCCTCCCAACTCTTCCTGAATGGTTTTTAGCTGTTGATTCAAAAAATAATCACGCTGTTGCTTGTCTAAATCAACTTTTACTTTATTCTGTATCTGATTCTTAAGTTCAAGCATTTGAAGATCTTTTGTAAGAACTGACAAGGCAAGATTTGCTCTTTCTGTTAAATCAGAAACTTCAAGTAATTTTTGCTTTTCTAAAATATCTGCATTCAAATTTGAAGAAATAAAATTCACCAAAAAATGGGGGCTTTCAATATTTTGTATTGCAAAAGCTGCATCAGAAGGAATATTTGGCGAAAGTTTGATTATTTGGATTGAGATATCTTTCAATGAAGATATTAAAGCTTTGAATTTTTCGTCTTTTCTGAGCTTTTCATTATTTCCAAATTGCTTAACACTTGCAATAAAATAAGGATCTGATTGAATTAATTCACTTAATTCAAAGCGTTTTTTACCTTGGATAATAATAGTTGTGCTACCATCTGGCATCTGAAGCGTTTTTAAGATAAAAGCAACAGTACCTATCCTAAATAAATCTTCAAAACTTGGGTCTTCTTGTTCTTTATCTTTCTGAGCTACAACTCCAATAAGTTTATTCCCTTTATACGCTTCTTTTATAAGTTTTATTGATTTATCTCGACCAACAGTAATTGGAATAACAACTCCTGGAAATAAAACCGTATTCCTTAAAGGTAAAATTGGCAAACTTTCCGGCAATTCCTCTGCATTCATTATCTCCTCATCTTCAACCGATAACAAAGGAATAAATTCAGCATCATCATCTATCAGGTCTGCAAATTTTATCAAATCTCTATTTTGCATAAATATTTCTTAATAAATTCAATTAAATAATTACTCTTTTTTAACTCACTTTAAAATTTCAAGCCAATTTGATATTTAAAAAACAAATTGGCTTGATTTTGAAAAAAATTGATTATTACAAGTCTTTACAACATTCTATTTTTATGTGTAAGGTTAAAAACATGTTTTAGGATATTTTGTTCAGTTTCATTAAAATCCATACTACGTCTATCATACATTGTTTGGGCAACTTTTAAAGCACGTTTTAAATCATAAGTTATTCCACTTACTGCACCCCATGAGAAGGATGGGATGAAATTACGTTGAAAACCAGCTCCAAAGATATTTGCGTTAACGCCAACAACGGTACCAGTATTAAACATAGTATTAATTCCACATTTAGAATGATCGCCCATAATCAAACCGCAAAATTGCAAACCTGTATTTAAAAATGTTTCCAATGGATAGTTCCATAGTTTTACTTCTTCATAAGTATTTTTAAGATTAGAAGAGTTTGTATCAGCACCCAAATTACACCATTCACCAATAACTGAATTACCTAAAAACCCATCATGAGCTTTATTTGAATAACCCAAAATTACAACATTATTTAATTCACCACCAACTTTAGAATAAGGACCAACAGTAGTAGCTCCATAAATTTTGGCAGCCATTTTTACAACAGAATGCTCACATAATGCAAATGGACCACGAATAACGCTACCTTCCATTATTTCAGCATCTTTACCAATATATACAGGTCCTTCGCTTGCATTTATAATTGAAAATTCTATTTTAGCACCTTCTTCTACAAAAATATTTTCTTTCCCTAAAATTCGATTTGTATCAGAAATTTTTGCTGATGTTCTATTTTTAGTAATTAAATTAAAATCTTTTACTATTTCGGAACCATTCAAAACAAATACTTCCCAAGTATAATTTAATTTTACATGCAGTGCTTTCGATTCAATTTCTTCAAAAACAGCCTGAGTATCTTCGTTAGGTGAGTTAAAATCCTCGCCTGTAATATGATATGCAATTACACAGTCTGAATATTTTAATATTTGATTTGGTTTTAACTCTTTAATTTCATTAACCAATTGTTGATCTGGTATAATAGAGCTATTTATTAAATAATTACTTCCTTTAATTTCTAAAGGAAATTTTTCACTCAAATATTCTTCTGTTAGTGAAAAAGTTTTGGCATTTAATAGTTTTTCCCATTTTTCTCTAATGGTCAAAATACCAACTCTAATGTCAGCAACTGGTCTTGTAAATACCAAAGGAAGCAAATTATTGCGTAAGGCATCATCGAATAGTATGTAATTCATAATGTTATGTATTATGTTGATAGTTCAAAAATTTAAACCAAAAATAATATTTTTTTTCAAATAAAAAAAGCTCTTTTTTTTAAAAAAGAGCTTTTATATCTTTAATAAGATAACAAAAATTATTTGCTTCTGTTTTCGAAATGTTTTTGATATCTGTTTTTGAATTTATCAACACGACCTGCAGTATCAACCAATTTGATTTTTCCAGTGAAAAATGGATGAGAAGTGTTTGAAATTTCTAACTTTACAAGTGGATATTCTTTTCCGTCAGTGAAAACAACATTTTCATTGGTTTTTACGGTTGATTTAGTTAAAAACATATAATCGTTGGAAATATCTTTAAATACAACGAATCTGTAATCTTTTGGATGAATATCTTTTTTCATCAGTTTTTGCTTTTTATTATTGATAATCTGTTTATTACAACTTATTTTTTTTCAATTTGATTCAGCTTTTTGATTCCTAAATCTTATTGACCCAATATTTTATTCATAAATTTGGGAGTGCAAAATTACAAATTTTCTATATATAAACAAAAAATTATATATATTTTTTTAATACTCTCCTTTTACAATCATTAACAATGTACAAGAGTATGAAAATTTGATCTTTTCTCTTTCTAAAATTAACTCAAATTCAGGGTTTTCCGAACCTGGGTTAAAAATTATTCGCTTGGGTTTTAAAGAAATAATATAATCATAATACAATTTTTGATGTTGTTGAGAAATGTATAAAGTAATAGTGTGAATAGATTTTATAACGGGAAATCCCATAATAATGTTATTCCCTGCAATTTTACCAGCCCTAACTCCTATAGGAATTACTTCAATTCCATACTGACTCATAAGCTCAACTGCTTTATATGAAAATCTATTCTTATTAGGACTTGCTCCTATCAATAATGTTTTTCTATGCATTCTTAATTTTCTGATGCAAAACTAATAAATTTTCAAAAACTTAAGAATGAAAAAACAAAAAAACTATATATATAATAATCATTTTATGAAACAATATTGCAACTGTAATTTAAAAATTAGTATTAACATTTCAATATTAACTTTACTAATATTATTTTGTTTAAGTAATTAAAGGAATAAATAAACATGATAATATTGAGAATAATGGCTAATTTAAATAAATTTCTAATTACATTTTTATTTACAATTATTATACATAATTCTTTTTCACAAGGATGTTCAGATGCAGGTTTATGTTCATTACCCAGCAAGCAAACAAATGATACTGTAATAAAAAACTGGGAATCATCGCTTTCATTAGCACCAACTTACAGCTTAGGCGAACATTTTACATCCATTATTTCATCTGTGGCAGATTTTAGGCTTTCATACAAAAATGCTTTTTTCTCTTTCAGAATTCCATATCACTTTATTTTTGGTGATGTCGGAAATACGAATGGAATAGGTGATTTGAGTCTTATTTTTGGCACAAATTTTAAATTGAAAGAAAAACATTTTACTGCTAATGTAGGAATTAAATTCCCTTCTGGTAAAACCGATATTAAACATCAAAACAATTCATTACCTATGGTTTACCAAACAGGATTGGGTACTACTGATTTTATTGCAGGTTTATCTTTTACTGATAAAAAATGGTATTTAGCATTTGCAACTCAATTACCTATTAGTAACCATAACAAAAATGAATATCTATCAGATTATCATCCTATTAATAGTTCCTTATTTGATTTTTACAATTCAAAAAACTTAATTCGATCAGGAGATTTAATGCTAAGAATTGATAAATTATATCCAAATACAAAAGTAAATTTAAAAACAGGAGTCATTATTTTGTATCACCTTAAAAATGATAAATATACTGATATAAATAATAAACAAATAGATTATAATAATTCAAATGGTTTTACTTTAAATCTGAATTTTGGTTTTCAACAAAAAATATCAAACAAACTAAACGTTGATTATACAATTGGTTTTCCGGTTTATGCCAGAGAAAATAGGCCAGATGGACTTACAAGAACTTTAGTTTTTATTCCTAATTTCATCTATAACTTTTAAACTTATGAATTTTTTTAAATTACTGACAATTATATTTATACTATCAGCAACAATTAGCAGTTGTGCTCAAAACAACAAAAACAATAAAGTCATGAATTACAACAAATTAACAAAAGAAGAAGAACAAGTAATTATTTTTAAAGGAACAGAGCGTCCGTTTACAGGAAAATATTACAATCATTTTGAAAAAGGGATTTATTTATGCAAACGCTGTGGATCTGCACTTTACAATTCAACAGATAAATTTGAATCTGAATGTGGTTGGCCAAGTTTCGACGATGAAATTGAAGGAGCTGTTAAACGAATAATGGATGCTGACGGGAGACGCACTGAAATAGTCTGCAATAATTGCGGAGGCCATCTTGGACATGTTTTTGAGGGAGAACATTTTACACAAAAAAACACACGTCATTGTGTCAATTCAATATCTTTAGAATTTATCGCAGCTGGTAGTGATGTTGAAGTTAAAACAGATACTGCAATTTTTGCAGGTGGCTGTTTTTGGGGAGTAGAATATTTTTTCCAAAAAGAAATGGGCGTACTTTCAACCGAAGTTGGCTATATTGGTGGATATAAAAACAATCCAACATACAAAGATGTATGCAATCATAATAGCGGACATGCTGAAGCCATGAGAATTGTTTTTGATAAAGGGAAAACAAACTTCGAAAAGCTAGCTAAATTATTTTTTGAAATACATGACCCAACGCAATTAAACAGACAAGGTCCTGATATCGGAGATCAATACCGTTCAGAAATATTCTATTTTAATAAAAATCAAAAAGAAATATCTGAAAAACTGATTGAAGTATTAAAAAACAAAGGATTAAATGTTGTTACAAAAATCACTGAAGTTACAAAATTCTGGAAAGCAGAAGATTATCATCAACAATATTACGAAAACAAAGGTAGCAAACCATATTGTCATGCTTATACTAAAAGATTTTAAATGCTCGAATAAATTATCTCAATTCCCATTCTTCTACATCCATTTCTTTTCCGTTTATTATATTTAAGTAATTTAAGTATCTTGTTTCGCTTATTTTACCTTCATAAACAGCTTTTTTAATTGCACATTTGGGTTCATGCTCATGTGTGCAATTATCAAATTGACATTGATTTGACATTGCACGCATTTCAGGAAAAAAATATGTAACTTCTTCTTTTAAAAAATTAACCATTCCAAATTCTTTAATACCAGGAGTATCTATAATAAAACCACCAAAAGGCAATGCTAACATTTCGGCAAAAGTAGTTGTATGCTTACCTTTTTGATGATATTCGGAGATATCTCCAGTTTTAAGTTTTAATTCAGGTGCAATTTTATTAATTAAAGCTGATTTCCCAACGCCTGAATGTCCTGAAAATAAACAGGTTTTGTCTTTTGCTAAATTTTTAACTACTTCTATATTATCACCACGCATAGCTGAAACATCAACACACTGATAACCAGCATTAATATAAATATTTTTCATCGTTTTATGACTTTCATCTATTTGAAAATCATACAAATCTATTTTATTAAAAAGGATTATTACAGGTATATGATATGCTTCGGATGTTACTAGAAATCTATCAATAAAACCAGAAGAAGTGCGTGGAGATGCAATAGTTACAATTAAAAAAGCCAAATCAATATTGGCTGCAATTATATGTCGTTGTTTTGAAAGATTAGTTGATTTTCTGATTATACAATTTAATCTCTCTTTTATCTCTGTTATTACACCAATTTGTTCATTTGGCATCATGTCAAACAAAACCCTATCCCCTACTGCACAAGGATTGGTTGTTTTCATCCCTTTCATTCTGAAATTGCCTTTAATTCTACATTCTGTAACAATATTATTTGAATGTAAAATTGTATACCAACTTCCTGTTGATTTAATTACGATTCCTTCCAATTTGAATTATTTTTTTACAAACTTACACTTTTTTTTGATAAAAAAAGAAAGGTGTAACATTTCTGCTACACCTTTAACCATTAACCAATTCAATTTAACACAAAAAAATTAATTTTTAAACTCTTTTAAATTATCCATCAGCTTTTTACGACTGAAGAAAATTCTGCTTTTAACTGTACCAATCGAAAGCTCCAAATTTTCGGCTATCTCTTTATATTTGTAACCTGCATTATGCATTTCAAAAGGAATTCTGTGATCATCTTCCAATTTATTGATACCGGTTTGTAATTCTTTAGTAAATATCTCTGATTCAGGTGATCCCATATGAGACTTACGTGAAATATTCATATAATACAAATCATCTGTATTATCAATTATAGTATTTGCTTTAACATTACGACGATAATTATTAATGAAAGTATTTTTCATAATAGTATAAGTCCATGCTTTCAGATTTGTATTTGTTTCAAATTTGTCTCTATATGTAAGTGCTTTAACATATGTATCTTGTACAAGATCTTTTGCATCTTCACGATTCATTGTTAAAGAATATGCGAAATACTCAAGGCTTTCTTTTAAGCCGAGCAAACTGTGATTAAATTCTATTGCTGTCATTGTATATAAAATTTATTTTGTTTAACTATTTTGTTTAACAAAAGTACTACATAAATTAAACAGAACCAAATTTATTTTCATTTATTTTGTTAAAATATCTTAACAAACTCAATTTAAGCAATACAAATAGCTAATAATTAATCTATTACTTCTAAGAAAAAAAATCATTTTTTGTTCATTTTTTTCAATAAAACAATAAACAAACTATTAAACAAAAAAAAGAATAAAGATAAAAAATGACATAAATCTGCCATACAGAATTACATATACAATTATTAATCAATGTTTTATAACAAAAACTATAATTGTTCAATAAAGATTTTGAAATCGTTAATCGAAGATATTTTGATAATATTTTGTGGAACTTTACAATCACAGTTATTTATCTGTTTACCAGCAACTAATATCTTTTGTTGAGAAAACAGCACCGATAACTTAGTCAAATAATTTTTTAATTCACCTTCCGATTGAGGCAAATTGATACAAGAAAATAAATAATCTGGTGTTTTAAGACTAATTATTTCTTTTAAATCAATAAATGGAATAGATTGACCTAAATAAACAGTTTTATGTCCTTTTTTTCTGATTAAATATCTAAAAAACAAAAGTTCAATTTCATGATATTCATCTTTAGGCATAAACATTACAAACAATTTGGAATTTGCATCAGGTTGATAATTCAAACCATCAATAGCTACCAATAACTTTTGACGCAATATATTCATCACAAAACGTTCATGTGCTGTATTTATATTTCCGGTTTGCCACAATAAACCTAATCTTTCCATAAAAGGAAAAATAAGCTCAGTAATTGTATTTTCAAAACCTTTGTCTAAAGTTGCATTTGATAAAATGATATTGAATTTTTTATCATCCAAATCAGTCATTGCCATAATCAATTGATCTATTTTAGCATCTGAAACTTCATGAGGCTTATGATAAATTTCAATAATTTTATCATTCAATTCTTCATATGACAAACCTGAAAGTGATGATATTTTCACTCCAAATCGAACCAATGAAGCAACATTCATTAGTTTCTTCAAATCCATATCAGTATAAAAGCGAATATTGGTAGACGTTCTGTGTGGAAAAACAATATCATATCGTTTTTCCCAGATTCTAATCGTATGCGCTTTAATACCTGTTAGTTTTTCAAGATCTTTTATTGAATATTGTATCATCAGTATTTACGTACATGTAATTTTTAATAATCAAAGAACAATCAAATTTTAAAAAGGTTTTTAATGCATTCAAAAAAAATCGTTTTAAAGCAATTTAGAATTATTATAAATTAAGTATTTAACAAATAAAAATATATAAATTACTTCATTTTATATTAATTTTGTAATTCGGTATTACAATACCTTAATATATACAATAGATTATACCTATTATATATAATAGAAATAATAATTAATTTAAACATTGAGATATGATTAAAAAGCTTATTGATTTTTTAATTCCTCCTGAAAAATGGAAAATTCCAGTAATATTATTATTGGCAATATTTTGTGGATTTATATCCTATGCTGTATATTTATCAAAATTCACATCATATTTGGGTGAAGACCCAAAAACATGCGTAAATTGTCATATAATGGCACCTCAATATGCTACATGGAGCCATAGTTCTCATTACAATCATGCTACTTGCAACGATTGCCATGTTCCACACAACAATATTTTCAATAAATATTATTTTAAAGCTAAAGATGGAATGAGACACGCTGCAATTTTTACAATAAGAGGAGAACCACAAGTAATACAAATTAAAAAAGTTAGCAAAGATGCTGTGCAAAAAAACTGCGAAAGATGTCATGAACATTTGATTAATAGTGATATAGTTAAAAAAAACACAGAACACAAAATGTATAAACCTATTGCAGCTGATAGATATTGCTGGGATTGCCATAAAGAAGTTCCTCATGGAAAAGTTAACAGTTTGAGTAGCACACCAAATGCAAGGGTACCTTTGCTTGAAAGCCCAGTGCCAGAATGGTTAAACAACTTAATGATTAAAGAAAAACAAAAATAGTTGAAAATAAATCAATTAATTAAAATAATCAGACAAATTATAAATAATCAAAATAGAAATTAATAAATATTATAATAAATGAAATCAATTACACAAAAAATCAAAGAAAAACCATATTTGGGATGGTTACTATTTTTTGCAACAGTTATCGTAGTTTTTTTACTTGGTTTATTAGCATCTTCAATCATAGAAAGAAGAGCTGAAGCAATTTATGCTTATAAACCAACAACAGACATTTCGCAATGGGAACCCCGAAATGAAGTTTGGGGTGAAACTTATAAAAAAGAATTTGAATCTTACATGAAAACGTCAGATACTTCATTCAGAAGCATGTACAATGGCAATGCATTTATTGATATGCTTGAGCTTGATCCAAAATTAGTTGTATTATGGGCTGGTTATGCATTTTCAAAAGACTATTCACAGCCAAGAGGACATTATTATGCCGTAGAAGATGTTCGTAAAACTTTACGAACTGAAGCACCGATGGATGCAAAAGCTGGAAAAATGCCTAATACTTGTTGGACATGCAAAAGTCCTGATGTTCCACGTATGATGAATAAATTAGGAATTGCTGAGTTTTACAAAGGAAATTGGGCTTCAAAAGGTGCAGAAGTTGTAAATTTCATAGGTTGTGCAGATTGTCATGATGCTAAAACGATGAATTTAAGAATTTCGCGTCCAGCATTAATTGAAGCTTTTGAAAGACAAGGAAAAGATATAAAAAAAGCTACACATCAAGAAATGAGATCTTTGGTTTGTGCTCAATGTCATGTTGAATATCATTTTAAAGGAGATGATAAATACTTAACTTTCCCATGGGATAAAGGAACTGATGTTGATTCAGTTGAAAAATACTATGACGAAATTGAATTTTCAGATTGGAAACATGGCTTAAGCAGAGCACCAATGCTTAAAGCTCAACATCCAGACTTCGAAATTTTTGAAATGGGTATTCACGGACAAAGAGGACTTGCCTGTGCTGATTGCCATATGCCATACAGAAGCGAAGGTGGGGTTAAATATTCTGATCATCATATTCAAAGCCCACTAAATAATATTGCTAATACTTGTCAGGTTTGCCATCGCGAAAGTGAAGAAACACTAAGAAATAATGTTTATGAACGTCAAAAAAAGGTTTATTTTATCAGAGATAAAACAGAAGAAATGTTAGTAAAAGCTCACGTGGAAGCAAAAGCAGCATGGGATGCAGGTGCAACAGAAGAAGAGATGAAAGAAGTATTGAAATTAATAAGACATGCACAATGGAGATGGGATTATGCTGCTGCTGGACACGGAAATGCATTTCATGCACCATTAGAAACTATGAGAATGTTGGGTACATCAATGGAAAAATCGCAAGATGCACGTTTGATTTTAGCAAGAATATTAAATAAATATGGCGTTAAGAATCCTATTTCGTATCCAGATATTTCAACTAAAGCAAAAGCTCAAAAATACATAGGTTTGGATATGGACAAACTAAAAGCAGAAAAACTTGAATTTGTTAAAACTATTCTTCCTGAATGGGATAAAAAAGCAAAAGAAAGAGAATCGAAATATACAAACAAAAACCTGAAATAATTAGGGTTTAACTTTACTAAGGCTGCATAATTTGCAGCCTTTTTTATTATTATCATTTTAAAATCAATCAAAAATAAAACATTTTCAAAAACACAATATGTAAATTTAGTAACTTTGTAATAAAAAAAATAATACTATGGAAAATAAAAAAACACATTCAGATTGTTGTCCAGAATTTAAGGCTGAATTATGGGATAATAAAACCCAAGAATGGAATAACAAAAAATTTATCAAAGATAAAGTTTGTACATTTATTTATATGCCCTTAAATTTCGGGAAAGTGATAACTCGCTTGATAAAGAAAGCAGAAAATGCAAATGCTTGTTCTCCCGATTATTTATGTCTTGCTAATCATACTTCTAAATGGAATATGGATATTTATTTAGGCATAAGCAAAGAGATAGATAATGCAGAGAATGTTTCATTATCAGGTAATTTTTTCAGCAAAGTATATGAAGGAAGTTTTAAAGAAACAGGAAATTGGATAAAAGATTTTGAAAACCATTTAAAAAATGAAAACTTAATAGCACAAAAAACTTTCATGTGGTACACTACTTGTCCTAAATGCGCAAAAAAGTATGGCAAAAACTATGTTGTAATCTTTGCAAAACTTCATTAAATAGAATTGCAAATCATTCATTATAAACAATCTATTTCAATAATTTAATCTAAATGCATTGTACTTAAAAAAATATCAGGATACATTAAAATAAAAGAACCAATAAGAATAAGCAAATGAATAATATGATCAAAACTGATTACTGCAATATATGCAGCTTCATTTTTTTCCCAAAATTTATTTTTGAGTTTAATAGTAATGAAATCTACAATCAAATGAGCAAATCCATTTAATAAACCAAAAGTTAATCCTTGGATATAACTTAGGCCTAAAAACAAAGGAGATAAAATAATTAACAATGCAGTATAAATCCCTACATGAACAAAAAGATAAATGCTCTTTTTTGATTTTAAATGACTTAGACCGCTTCCTTGCAACAGAAAATCTCCAGCGGCATGAATTAAAATTAAGATAATGACTCGAAACAACATATTTTTTTATAATTTTGACAAAATTAAGTATTTTTTATTCAAATATACAATATGCGATATTTTTTTTTATCTATTATAATCACATTTATTACGATTTCATGCAAACATGAAAATCATGGTACTTCAACAAAAAAGATTTTCAGATACAATGAATCAGCGGGTATCAGCTCTTTAGACCCTGCTTTTGCGAAAGATCAGGCAAACATATGGGCATGCAATCAATTATATAATGGATTAATTGAACTTGACGATCAATTGAATATCCAAGCATGTATTGCAAAAAAATGGGAAATTAGTGAAAATGGATGTTTATATACATTTATTCTAAGGAATGATATATATTTTATTAATAACGAATGTTTTAAAAACAAAAACAGAAAAGTAAATGCTTCTGATTTTGAATATAGTTTTAAAAGAATAGTTGATAAAAAAATAGCTTCGCCCGGAGCGTGGATTTTTAATTATGTGAAAAATACAAATGAAAATTATGAATTTAAAGCATTAAACGACAGCATTTTTCAAATCAGATTAAAACAAGCATTTCCTCCTTTTTTGGGATTACTAAGTATGCAATATTGTTCTGTAATCCCATATGAAGCCATCAATTATTACGGTAAAGAATTCAGAAAAAATCCGGTAGGCACAGGTGCTTTTTATCTGAAATTGTGGAAAGAAGGTGTAAAAATGGTTTTACTAAAGAATCCAGACTTTTTCCAGTTTGAAGGAAAAGAACGTCTCCCCTATCTTGATGCCGTAAATATTAGTTTTATTATAGATAAACAATCGGTTTTTCTTGAATTTGCGAAAGGAAATCTTGATTTTATGAGCGGTATTGATGCAAGTTATAAAGATGAATTACTAACAGTTAACGGAAAACTTAATCCAAAATATGAAAACAAATTTAATTTGATTTCGCAAGCATATTTAAACACAGAATATCTAGGTTTTTTGATGGATACTTTACAAAACACCTGTAAACCAATAAATAATAAAGCAGTTCGACAAGCTATTAATTATGGATTTGATAGAGTAAAAATGATGAAATATTTAAGAAATAATATTGGTACAGCTGCTTTAAACGGTATTATTCCAAAAGGTTTAAATGGGTTTGATACAACTTTAAATATTGGATATAATTACAACCCTGATAAATCAAGAAAGTTATTAGCAGAAGCAGGTTATCCAAACGGAAAAGGATTAGGAGAAATTAATCTTTCAACTACAGCGTCATATCTAGATTTATGCAAGTTTATTCAAAATCAATTATCTGAAATTGGAATTAAAATAAAAATTGATGTAAATCCACCTGCAACTTTAAGAGAAATGATTGCTAAGTCAAAATCACCTTTTTTTAGAGGTTCATGGATTGCCGATTATCCTGATGCTGAAAATTACCTTTCACTTTTCTATTCTGCCAATTTTTGTCCTGTTGGTCCAAATTATACACATTTCAAAAATAAAAAATTCGACCTTTTATACGAAAAATCTCAAAAAGAAATTGTAGATAGCATAAGATTTTCATATTACAAACAAATGGACCAAATAATAATTGAAGAAGCACCAGTTGTTGTTTTATATTACGATCAAGTATTACGTTTTATTCAAAAAAATATCAAGAATTTAGGAAGCAATCCAATGAACCTTTTAACATTAAAACGAGTTAGAAAGGATTAGTTTTTTTATTATTAAAAAGGCACATTATAAATCAAACTTATAACACATCAAAAATATAATTCTCCAAATTTTATTTAGTTTTCTACCATTTTCACAAATCCCCAATTTTTCTTTACAAGATAGATTTCATAAATTATAATAATACAATCAAATGATTCCCAAATATTTCAACTATTTATTAATAAAGCACTTATAAAAACCTATTCGGGTTTCTGAATATAAATAAATTTGCAATCAATTATTTATGTTTTTGGTTGATGAACCAAAAGTTTAAGCAGTTTTTTCTCCAATCTATTAAATCATATTGTTTAAACCAAATTTATCATTTTCTAATGAGCAATCTAATGCTGTACGTACGGCATTGTACTTAAATTATTTCAAATTATTAAAAAAATAACTATATCGGTATTAATCCAACTAAATCAAATGGTTAGACTTTTCAAATCTCCTATTGATCAATTTAGGTTTAAAATTAAAATTCAGAGTATAGATAAAATATGTATATTTTTATCTGATACTTTTGATTCATAATATATTTTAAAAAAATATATTTTCACAAATCAAAAGAAATAATAATTAGAAACATAAAAATAATTATTTTTTTAATATTTAATTGTTATATATTTCAAACTAAATACAGAAAGGAGAAAAAATAAATTTTGCTTATTTAGAATGATTACAAATTAACAAGAAACAAACAAATTAACAAAACGAATATATATAATTTGTTAACTTTGTATCAATAATTAACAATCATTACATATAATTAATATCTTTTATTATGAGAAAAAAATTACATATTCATCTGATTGTCATGCATATAATTGCAATTTACTTAATCTGTAATCAACAATTATACTCACAATCAAGCCAAACTTTCAATTATAGTGGAAGTATTGAATATTTTACTGTTCCTAACGGCATTTTTACGATTACAATAGAAGCAAGAGGAGCACAAGGAGGCAATAGCGGAGTTAATCTTGGTGGTTTAGGTGCAAAAATTAAAGGAGATTTCAACGTTACACCTGGTCAACAAATAAAAATTATGGTTGGTCAACAAGGAGGTTCTGGAAATGGAAACCCAGGAGGTGGAGGTGGAAGTTTTGTAACTGATGCAACAAACAATCCATATTGTATTGCTGGTGGTGGTGGTGGTTCTTATAAAGGGAGCTACTCTTATAAAGCCACAAATTCAAATGCTACTATATCTAACAATGGAATGCCTGGTATTAATGCTTCTTCCAATATAGATGGAGGAGCAGGAGGAAATTCAGGTAATGGAGGAGAATGTGCACCTATAAACCCAACTCTCTCTAGAGGAGCAGGAGGAGGTGGTTTAATAACTAATGGCTCAACATGTGTTATAGCAGGAGGCGGACAATCATTTATAAATGGTGGAGCTGGTGGATTAAAAGCCGGCGGTTTAGCAGGAAATGGTGGCTACGGCGGTGGCGGTGGTGGCGACACCTATGATATGCATGGCAGTGGCGGCGGTGGCGGCTATTCTGGTGGCGGTGGCGGCTATTGGTATGGTGCTGGCGGTGGCGGTGGCTCCTTCAATAATGGCTTTAATCAAGATAATATTGGCGGTTTCAATTCAGGAAACGGAAGTGTTGTAATTTCATGGACTTCATGTGATGGTAAACCATATGCAGGAGATATTCAATTATGGGATTCAATCGGATATTGTTCAATGTGGGTAAATATCCCTTTGATGAATACATCTAATGGTCCGGGAATAAGCTATCAATGGCAATCAGCTAATGATAATTCAGGAGTTGCGGGTGTTTTTAGCGACATTCCAGGAGAAAACATGATGATGTTTCATTCAATGGGAGCATTAACAACAACAAAGTGGTACAGATGTGTTGTTTTATGTTCAGCAAGTGGATTAACAGATACAACAAGAGAAGTTTTAATTACGATATTGCCAACGCCTAATAGAGGAAATGCTTTTTCTGAATTTACAAATGGATCATGTATATTATCAACTAGTCTTAATTTAACAAATAATAGCTGGGATGGAGTTGAATTTCAGTGGCAATCAGCTAATGATATTTCTGGAAATCCCGGTACTTTTAATGATATAAATTTTGCAACAAATAACTTTGTAAGTGTCAATAATTTATACCAAACAACATGGTACAGATGCAAATCTACATGTACTTATTCCGGAATCAGTGTATTTTCGGATAGTACAAAAATAACAATTAGTCCAACTCCTGAAACAGGTTCTCTTAATGCAACAAACACAAACGGAAACTGTAATTTAAATTCATACCTATATTTAAGTGGAGGTTCTGTTGGAGATAGTTTAAATTTCAAATGGCAATCAGCTCCTGATTTGGGAGGAACTCCAGGCAACTTTACTGATTTAGCAGGTGAAGTAAATTCATTTTTAAATGCAAATAATATTACACTATCAACATGGTACAGATGTATAGCAACTTGTACATATAGTTCACAACAAGATACTTCAAATCAATTACTTATTACAATTAATCAATTGGTTGCTGGCAATACGGCTTCTACATCTTCCCAAGTTTGTATTACAGATAATTTTACTTTATCATTAACAGGAAATTCATCAACTGGGGTTGAATATCAATGGCAAATGGCTAACGATAATAGTGGATCACCAGGAACATTTACCGATATTTCAGGTGCAATTAGCTCATTTTATACAACTACAATCAGTTCAACAACTTGGTTTAGATGTAAATTAAGTTGCAATTCTGGATCAGTTTCTGAATATTCCACACCTATAAAAATTAATAATAGCAGTATATGTTATTGTGCAGCAACTGCTGGATGTTATGAACACATTCAAAAGGTTACAGTTGGAAGTATTGACAACACCTCCAATTGCAGTTCAAACGGTTATGGTAACTATACAAATTTATCAACTTCAATGACTATTGGCAATTCTTATCCAATTACAGTTATTAATGGTATTACTACTTATGGTGGTGACCAATGTGGCATTTGGATAGATTGGAATCAAGATGGTGACTTTTTAGATGCAAATGAGACAATTGGGGTTATTGGGACTCCAGGAGTAGGTCCATATACTGCAACAATTATACCTCCAGCAACAGCATTGTCTGGCAATACACGCATGAGAATCAGAATTATGTGGACTGGAACATTAAATTCATGTGGAAATACAAGCTATGGTGAAGTTGAAGATTATACAATTTATGTAAATCCAACAGCTGCTTTTGCAAGTGTTACCATAGCTAGTGATTTTACAACTGTATGTCAGGGAACTAATGTTAACTTAACTGCAACACCCAATAATGGTGGAACATCTCCCATATACCAATGGCAGGTTAACGGTGCAAATGTTGGCACAAACAGCAATACTTTTACATATACTCCGCAAAATGGTGATAATGTTATCTGTATAATGAATTCAAATTTACCCGGTGTTTTAGGTAATCCTGATACTAGTAATAATATTACTATTAATGTAAATCCTTTGCCATCAGCAGCTGGTTTGATATCAGGAAGTCCGATTGTTTGTCAAGGAGAATTTGAAATTGGATATTTTACAGATGCTATTACAAATGCGACATCCTATATATGGACTTTACCAATTAATGTGATAGGAAGTAGTTCGACAAGATGGTTAAATACTGATATTGGTTTAAATGCCCAATCTGGTTTAATTAAAGTGAAAGGTCATAATGCATGTGGTGATGGACCTGAATCTACATTGGCAATTACTGTAAATCCTTTACCCTCAAATGCGGGGATAATAAGCGGAGATGTTTCTGTATGTAAGGGTGATAGCAATATCACTTACACTATTGCTCCACTTTTGAATACGAATTCATATAAATGGAATTTACCTAACGGTGTAACAGGCATAAGCACAACAAATAGCATTACTGTTAATTATAGCAACAATGCGGTTTCAGGAAATATAAGTGTTTATGGAATGAACGATTGCGGAAATGGAGTTTCGTCTCAATTATTTATAACAGTAAATAGCTTACCAATTGTAAATTACACAGCTAATCCATCGGTAAATATTTGTTTAGGTAATTCACTAACGCTAAACGGAACAGGAGCATCTAGTTATGTTTGGACCGGAGGTATAACAAATGGTGTTTCTTTTTCACCATCAGAAAACACAACATATACCGTAACTGGTACTGATGTAAATGGATGTTTGGCAAGCAAAAATGTTTCAGTAACAATTGGAGGTAAATTTAATTTAACTACATCGACCACAGATGCAAGTTGCGGATTAAATAATGGAAGCGCAACAGCATTGGTATCAGGAAATAATATTTTATTGAGTCCAGGAATAATACCATATACTCCCTCTACAAATATTGGTTCATTTTATGGTACATGGATTTTATCAAAAATCAATGATGGCAATTTATCAGATGGTACTATATTTATAACTAATAATACTCAACCTTATGAAATAACAATGACTTTTACATCTGCTGTGCAATTAGATTCTGTTAAAATAATGGGTGGTCAATTTAATGGTGATTATAATTTACCAACTTCTATGAAACTTTATAGAGGAACATCAACATCAGGAACATTACTAACAACAATTACACCAACATATTTATATCAGAATTACGCTTTTACAAACAATCAGACAAGTCAGATTTATACTTGGGTTGTAACACCTGTTTATACGGGTCATAGTTCCTTTAGAGAAATAACTTGTTATGGTTTGTCAGAAAACTATTCAATACTCTGGAGTCCAAATACTGGCAGCCAAACAACTCCAACCGCAACAAATTTAAATGCTGGAAATTACGCTGTAACTGTTAGAGATGCAAATAATTGTGCAAAAACCGAAAATTGTACAGTTATTCAAGGAACACCAGCATCAATTGGAGGAACAATTGAAGGCAGTGCTACTGTTTGTGCAGGAATTAATTCAACACTTCTAACATTATCAGGATATCAGGGTAATATTATCAGATGGGAAGCCTCTACTAATAATTGGGCTTCTTCTTTTGATATTAATCATACAGCAAATACATATACTGCATCAAACTTAACAACAACAACTAAATATAGAGCAGTTGTTCAAAATGGAAGTTGTATTGCTGTTACCTCAACAGATGTAACAATTACAGTAAACCCATTACCTGCAAATGCTGGTGTTATTAATGGATTGGCAGGCATTTGCAACAATCAAAACAATGTAAATTACAATGTTACACCCATCTCAAATGCTACAACTTATATTTGGACTTTGCCTTCTGGTGCCATTGGAAGTAGTTCTACAAATTCAATAAATGTTGATTTTACATCTGCATCATCAGGCAATATTACTGTAAAAGGAAATAATTCATGTGGCAACGGTGTAATTTCATCAAAATCAATTACAGTAAATACTCCTTCCACTAATCCTGTTAGCATTTCTGGTACAACTCTAATATGTAACGGAAATTCAACTTCATTAAGTGTAATAGGTGGAAGCTTAGGAATTGGAGCATCATGGAAATGGTATAGTGGAAGTTGCGGAGGCGTATATGTTGGTTCAGGTTCTACAATAACAGTTTGGCCAAATACCAATACAACCTATTATGTAAGAGCAGAAAATGATTGTGGAAATACTAGTTGTGTAAGCACTACTGTAAATGTAAACACACCATCTGTTGCTGCAACTTCAATCACAGGAAATTCAAGCTATTGCTATGATCCCGATAATACGATGACACTTAGTTTAGTTGGTGGCAGTTTAGGTACTGGTGCTTCGTGGAAATGGTATTCAGGCAGTTGTGGTGGCACTCTAGTTGGGACAGGTTTATCTATAACCATTAATCCTAACACTACAACCACTTATTATGTGAGAGCTGAAGGTTCATGTAACACAACAGCTTGTCAATCATTTACCGTAACTGTAAATTCATATTCAACTACACCTGTTTCTATAACAGGAACCGTATCTCAATGCAGTGGTGTTAGTTCTACTTTATCTGTAAGTGGAGGCACTTTAGGAAGTGGTGCTTCATGGAAATGGTACACAGAAAGTTGCGGTGGAACTTTAATTGGTAGTGGTTCTTCAATTACAATAAATCCAATTACAAGTACTACTTATTATGTAAGAGGTGAAGGCATTTGTAATACAACAAACTGTGCAAGCAGAACCATAGCAGCTCCAACTAATCAATCGCCAATATTAAGTTATTCAGGAAATATTGGATATGCTGATCATTTAGTAAGTCCTTCAGACGGAACTCCTACAAATATTTATCGATTTGAAGTAAAATATTCTGATGCTGACGGAGGTTTACCAGCTGCAACTTATCCCAGGTTATATCTTGACTTTGAAGGAAACGGCAACTATGCAGGCGCAAATGATAAATTATATTATATGCTTGAAGTTGATCCAACTGATTTAAATACAATTGATGGTAAACTTTATTATTATATTGCTACTACTTTACCAGAATCACCCGACTGGAAAACGATGATTACAGCAAATGATGTGGGAGGTTGCTCGGCATCAATCGGACCTTTGAATGAACCAAATATTATACGTGAAGCTGATATTTCAATTTTTGCAAATGATATTAGTTTTTCAGATGCAAATCCTGATCCAGGAGATTTAATAACAGTTAGTGCTGTTATTCACAATTATTCAGGACGTTCTGCAGATAATTTTGTTGTTCATTTGGTTAACCAGTTTGATCCTGCAGTAGTTTATTCAGATATCACAGTAGCTCATTTGGGTGCATATAGCTCAACAACTGTGTCATGGAATATTACCACACCTGCTTTACCAGCTTGGTGTCCGATGCAAGTATTTATTGATTATGCGAATGTTTTAATAGAACCTAATGAACTTGATAATCAAGCAATAAGACCATTCACCAATGGTAACTATACCTTACCCGGGAAAATCGTAATTACAGCAACACCCAGCCCTGCTACTGTTGCTCAGTATTCCTATGTAAATATATGCGGAAATGCATGGTACACAGGCACTGCAATCCAATTACTTGATTCTTCATGTGCAGGAGCAACAGTATCTTACACAGTAGTAGAAACTGGACAAACAGGAAGTACATATACCAATTCCTTAGGAAATTACTGTGTGGGCATTTATACTCCTTATCCTGCAGGAACTTACCATGTAAATATGCATATAACTGATTATACATTAAATGGAGATACATCAACAATGTTCAATGTTTTTCAGGTTGTATGTCCTGACCTTTCAGTTACAAATATAAATTTGGGACCTCAAACACTTACACCAAACTATCCATGTCATTACAATAGTTGTGTAAATATTTTACATGGACAATCATTAAGTGGTAGTATTACAATTACAAACTCAGGTAATGCATCAAGTACAGCTACTACTTTGAGAGTTGATTGCCCCGATGGCGTGCCTGCAATTCCAAATTCTTATCCGATACCTGCACTAGCTCCTGGTGCAACATATACTGTTATAATTCCAATGATGACCTTTAATTCTGTTGGTGGTACCTATATTAATGCAACTGTTGATTACGGTAATTTAGTAAGTGAATGCAACGAAAGCAATAGCAGCTCACAATGCATTATGGTACATCCTGACAGAGATATCGTACCTTCATCATATATTTATGGTCAACAAAATGAATGTAGTTTTAATAGCATATCTGTACTTTTAGATAATCCTGGCGGACAGGCAACTGGAGCATTTAATAATCGTTTAAGAATTTATAAAGAAGGTGTTTTAATTGAAACTTTTTATAAAGAAGTAGCAAATATTCCCGCACTACATTGTACAACAATCACTTATGATTGGCCTTCACCTCATCAAGCTGGTAATTATTCATTTGTTTTTGATGCTGATTACTTAGGAGCTGTTTCCGAAACCAATGAAGCAAATAATACACTTAATTTAACTACAACATTAATTGGATGCAAAGCCGATTTATATGTTTATGGATGCTATAATTTAAAAGTAGAACCTGTTGATCCGCTATCGCCTGGAAATATTTCAATTTATGCTACCATAGTTAATAATGGCTTAATTGCTGCTAGTAATTTTGTTGTTAATTTTAATGTTGCTGGTGTAATTTATCCATACAACTTTAATGGAAGTTTAAATTCTGGACAATCTCAGGAAATATCCATTACAGTCCCGACTCCAGCCTATGGTTGTAATACTCTAATTGTAACTGCGGATGCTACCAATATCATTTCAGAATCAAACGAAATAAACAATAGTGTTACGGAAGGTTTATATTGGGATTTCCGACTTGACGATTTTGGTTATATATGCTATGGATCGGCATTCTGGAATCATACTCAAATAAAGAATCAACCGGTTGTTTTCGACGTAGGCCTTCATAATTCAGGATTATACAAAGCTTCAAATGTTGAAATAAAATTTGAAGTTAGCGGACCAGGCTTACCAGCAGGTTGGTTAGATTTAGGCAGAGTTTCTACATTTTCCGGTTCAGGTGCTTGTGTGTGTCCATTTGCAGTTTATCACACTGCAAATCCATTTGCATTCCCACAAACAGGTACTTATCAGGTTCGTATAACCGTTGACCCTGACAATGATTACGCTGAATGTAATGAAGGAAATAATGTTATTATTGTAAATGTGCATGTTACTGATATGCCCGATTACAGAGTATTATCTCAATATATTGCACCTTCCAAATTAAATCCTGAACTTGGAGAACCCATTGGTATTGATATTACTTATGAAAACATTGGAATGACAAGTACTGATTCATTAAACTTTAAAATCAAATTCAACAACACTGATTTATATACAGTTAGAGTACCTGGATTGATGAATGGAATTTTTAATACAGTACATGTTTTGCCTACATGGTCTTCTACTTTAAGGGGTGTTCATATTATCAGAACTATAATTGATACAGATAATGAAATAACTGAAAACAATGAACTTAATAACGAAGCAACCAGAGCAATAATTGTTGGTCAATCGCCAAATCTTTTATTTACTTCATTTACACTTAGTGATACACTTCCTGCTCATTATGCTAATATAAACATAAGTGCTACTATAAAAAATATTGGTTACGATATTTGCGATGCAACTTATAGCCTTTATTATCTAAATAATAACGACCAAGAAGTATTAATAGGCTCACAACCAATAAGTCTTGACACTTCGGAAAGTGTAACCATATCAGTACCTTGGACGGTTATTGATACAAAAACTACCATTATTGGACGAATTAACAATGGAGATCCTGTTGAGTATGATATTACTGACAATGAAGCCAGACAAAACATTGGAGGTATTATTAATTTGACTTTTGCAATGACTCCAACAACTTGTAATTCATTTGCTGACGGTAAAGCCAAAGTTATTATTGGTGGCGCTCAACCTCCTTATTCAATATTATGGAATACCGGACAAACTGCAGATTCAATTACGGGTCCTGCAGGTAATTATTCGGTTACTGTAACTGATATTAATGGATTAACTGCTAGCAATACAGTACAAATTACCGAGCCATCAGCAGTAGTTGCTTATTAGTATCGAAACTTCTTCTAATGCTGTTTGTCCAAACAAATCAATACCATTCTATGCAACACCAACTAACGGAGGAAGTGCTCCAATTTATCAATGGAAAAAGAATGGAATAAATATTGGAACAAATTCTTCTGTTTTCACCTATACACCTGCAAACGGAGATACAATCAGCTGTATTATGACTTCAAATTTAAGTTGTGCAAGCAACAATCCTGCTACAAGTAATATTATCATAATGAGCATCAATCAATTGGCAGCTGATGCTGGAATTATAAGTGGATCAACAAATGTTTGCGAAGGACAACTTAATGTTGTTTATACAGTTCCTCCTATTGCTAATGCAACTACTTATTTTTGGACTCTACCTTCAGGTGCTACAGGAAGCAGCATCACAAACTCAATATCAGTAAATTATGCTGACACTGCGGTTTCTGGCAACATTACTGTGAAAGGGGGCAATACTTGTGGGTATGGTGAAGTTACTATAAAAGCTATTTCTGTAAACGAACTACCTTATCAGTCAAAATATATTTACGGACCTACTAATATTACTCAAAATCAGAACGGTTTGATGTACACATGCGTACCTATAAGCAATGCAAACGATTATATTTGGTCATTGCCTAATGGAATGATTCTTGATTTACAAAGTATGGACACCATCTATACTCATACCAATGGAAATGCTTATAGTGGATTACTATCGGTGAGAGGTCAAAATAGCTGCGGTTTAGGTCCAATTACATCTGTATTGGTAAAAATACCTAAAAAACTGAATGTCAAATTGTATCTTGAAGGTTTCTTTAATACTTCAAACAATATGATGAATAAAGTTCAAGATGAAAATGGATCTCATTTTACTGAATCTATTGTTGATAGTGTAACGATAGAAGTCAGAAGTCCTGGCATTCCTTATCTAAATCTACAAAGTAATACGGTTTTTGTAAATATTGATGGTAATACATCCGAAATCAATGTTCCCGGACAAGATACCGGACTATTTTATATTGCTGTTAAGCATCGTAATCATATCGAAACCTGGAGTAAACTTGTTTCATTTAATACCGATATCGTCAATTATGATTTTACAACTTCTGCAAGCAAAGCTTATGGAAACAATCTAAAAATGATGAACCCTGGTAAATATGCTATTTATTCTGGCGATGTTAATCAAGATGGTTTGATTGATGGAAGTGATATGTCATTAACAGAAACGAATAACAATGCATTTGTAACTGGCTATCAAATTACAGATGTAAATGGAGATGGTTTGGTAGATGGAAGCGACATGGCTATTGTTGAGCAAAATAACAATGCTTTTGTAAACACGGAAATACCATAAACAATTTTCAACTAAAATTGCAAGAGGCTGTCTGGAAATCAGACAGCCTCTTTTTTTTATTAAAAAAATTACATTTAAGCATATTTCTATGATATTTTTATTATTTTTGTATTTTAAAACAAATTAGAATGTATAGAAAAAATGATAAAATCTATAATCACATCTTAATAATTAAAGATTTACTTTTAACTATATTCTCCTTTGCTATTTCCTTTTTTTTATGGGTTTATTCTTCTACAATTGACAAAATTATTATACATCAATATGTTATACTTGGTTTTCTTATAATTATTACTTGGTATTTATTGATTATTATTTTGAGGATTCATAATTCGCAAAGAATCAAATCATATTCTGTAATTTTATTTGAATATTTAATTATCAATAGTTTAGGCATTTTATTACTTCTTTTCTTTATTTTTGTCCTCAAATTAAATTTTATAAGTCGTATTACCATTTTACTTTTCGGCTCCTCGAGTCTTATATTACTAACTATTAATAGAATATATAACACAATACAAATAAAAAAACAACTCCTTAAGGGGAAAAATCAAAAAAACACGATTTTTATTGCCGACCATACATCCATCCCTTTTATTACAAAAACCATTAATGAAAAACATTGGGGTTTGAAAATATATGGAATTTATACCAGTTCACCTGAAATCATTAAAAAGTTTTCAAAAAATATCGTAATTATTCAATCAGAAAATGATTTAAT
>CAZWRD010000017.1:0-34330 GCA_964636105.1 uncultured Bacteroides sp. | reverse complement strand
TTCTCTGTATTTGGGCAGAGGCCATAATTCATCATCAATCATTAGTTCAAGGCTATCGGTATGAAATCTAATTTGCTCAAAATAGGGGAGTATCAAATTACAATATGCTTTAGCTTTGTCATGGCTATTTTCAAAACGGTTGGCATGTTTTCTGGCTTCAATCATTTGTCCGACCAGTAATTTTATTTGTGTAATATGCTCAGAAATTTCTTTAATATTCTGAATTTGAGTTTTTGCATTTTCCTCCCAAATTTCGTTTGGCATAATGCTTTGCAAACCTTTCACATTTTCAATCAAAATATTTTGATAACGAATAGCAACAGGCAAAATATGATTGATTGCTAAATCACCTATTGTCCTTGATTCAATTTGGATTTTTTTAGTGTAATTTTCGAGTTTTATCTCCATTCTTGCTTCTAATTCTCTGTGAGACAAAACACCTGCTTTTTCATACATGTAAATAACTTCGATGTCAGAAAATGCTTTTAAGGCATCAGGTGTTGCTGAAATATTTGAAAGGCCTCTATTTCTAGCTTCAAGAATCCATTCAGAACTATAATTATTTCCGTCAAATCTTACTTTTTTGGTATCTGCAATGTATTTTTTCAAGATTTTAGATATTGCTTCATCTTTAGTTAGTTTTTTTGAAATGAGTTTGGCAACATCATTTTTAAAACTTTCTAATTGACTGGCTACCATTGTTATAAGTGCAATCATTGGTGCCGCTGAGTTGGCTGAAGAACCTACTGCTCTAAACTCGAATTTATTACCAGTAAAAGCAAATGGCGAAGTTCTGTTTCTGTCTGTATTATCTAGTAGAATTTCAGGTATATGTGAAATATCAAGACTTTGACGTTTTTTGTTTTTTGTACTGCCAACAATGGAATCTTTAGATTTTTCAATTGCATTTAATATTGATGTAAGTTGTTCGCCAATAAAAACAGACATAATTGCTGGTGGTGCTTCATTACCTCCCAGACGCAAATCGTTACTTGCAGAAGCAATTGAAGCTCTAAGCAAATCGTTTTTATTATTTACTGCTTGTATAATATTTAAGAAAAATGTTAGAAATTTCAAATTAGATTCAGGTGTTTTACCTGGAGATAATAAGTTTTTCCCGTTATCAGTCATTAATGAGAAATTATTATGTTTTCCTGATCCATTTATTCCAGAATAAGGTTTTTCGTGAAGTAATACTTTGAAATGATGACGTCTGGCAATTTTTCCCATAATATCCATTAAAAGAACATTGTGATCAATTGCAAGATTAATTTCTTCAAATAATGGAGCACATTCAAATTGATTTGGAGCAACTTCATTATGTCTGGTTCTTAATGGTATTCCTAATAAATAAGCTTGGTGTTCAAAATCTTTCATGAAATTTATAACTCTTTCGGGAATACTGCCAAAATAGTTGTCTTCCAATTGTTGGTCTTTAGCAGATGCGTGTCCAAATAGAGTTCGTCCTGTTAAAGCCAAATCGGGTCGGGCATTGTAAAGTGCTTCATCTACAAGGAAATACTCTTGTTCAATACCTAAAGTTGCTTTTACTCTTTTAACTGTTGGGTCAAAAATTTGAGCAACTTCAGTAGCTGTTTTATCTAGATAATGAAGAGCTTTTAGAAGAGGAGCTTTATAATCAAGAGCTTCTCCTGTATAGGAAACAAAAATAGTAGGAATACATAAAGTTTTTTCTATAATAAATGCAGGAGAAGTTGGATCCCAAGCAGTATAACCTCTGGCTTCGAAAGTATTTCTGATGCCGCCATTCGGAAAGCTAGATGCATCTGGTTCCTGCTGAATTAAACTGCTGCCATCAAAAAATTCAACAGCTTTTCCATTGTCATCAATATTAAAAAATGAATCATGTTTTTCGGCCGAACTTCCTGTAAGTGGCTGAAACCAATGGGTATAATGTGTGGCTCCTTTCGATATTGCCCAAGTTTTCATTGCTGAAGCAATTTCATCTGCACTTTTTCTGTCAATTTTTTCCGAATTATTTATCGCATTTAATACCTTTTTGTAAGTATCATGACTCAAATATTGTTGCATACTTACATTATTAAATGTCATTTCTCCAAAAATTGAAGATATTTTTTCAATTGAAGGTGCTAATATTTGGTTTCCGTTTCTGTTTGTCGAAATTTCAACTGCTCTAAATCTGTTATTTCCCATAAAACTATTAAATTTAAAATATATTAACAAGTAAAATTAAATTAAGTTGCAAAAATACTTTATTTATTGTATTTAATAGCATGAAAAATATAAAAAATATGTTTTTTATGAAGAAATGCAATATTTTCAATAAGCATTTTTATGTTTATTACTAAAACCTACAAAACTTAGTTTTTAGATATTAAACCCAAATTAATCAATAGAAACCTTGAAAATTGGAACAATTTGATTTAGTTTAGTTAACCCCGATTTAGTTAGTGTTTTAAATTATTTAAAATTTTTTAATTACTATCCCGCATGTGCGGTATTCGATTGCTCTTTTTCTAATGAGCAATTTGGGTAAAAAAAAGCCCGAATTATTAGATATTCAGGCTTTTTAAAATATTTATAAATTATGATTAATTATTCTATGATAATTTCATCAGTAAATAACCATGTTTTACCACCTGCTCCAGGATGCCATTCGGGGCATACTCCCATGTTTTTAGCTACAACTTTAATAAACTGAGTTTTTGCTTTTGTTGGTAAGTCAATTTTGTATCTTTTTACCAGCATTTCAACATCTTTTGGAGAAATGGGTGCAGTTAAAATACCAATTGAACGATATTCTATTCCATCTTTAGAGATAAAGTATTCGAGTTGAGGTGGGAAAAAAATCCATGATGGTGTACTTTGTAAAAAACCTGTAGAAATAGAAGAAAATTCGGTTTCAGCTCCCAAATCAATAATAGCAATTAAGTCGTTACCTTCAAAACCTTGCCAGTTTCCATCTCTAAAGTTTGTTGTGCCTAAAATTCCATCAACTAGCGTATTATCTCCATTTGCTGGATAACTTTGGCTATAGGAGAATTTTAAATTTAATTTTTTTGCAGTACTTTTCGACATTTTAAATTCTCTTTCATAATAAAATCCATTGTCGTAATTTTTAGCCAAAACTGCAATTTTTAGTTTTAACGAATCTTTAGCTATTATTGGTTTAGTATATTTAATAGAACTTTTATTTGGGTTTATGCCATTTGTGGTATAAAAAATTTCTGTATCATCTTGTCCTTTTTCAAGGTTTACAGTAATTGTTTTTTTTGAAATATCTGAAACAGCATTAAGAATCAATGGATCTCGTTCGAAACCATAATTTACACCTAAAGCATTTAACACAGGGTATTGCAATTGTACTCTTTTTCTGAATTCAGTAAAATTTCTTTTTTCGGGATATGACCACAAAACTTCACTCATTGCTAGTATTCTGGGAAACATTCTGCCATCCACTTTTTCTTGGGGAGCTCTTTCCGACCACAAATTGCATTCGCCACCAAGTATGTGTTTTTTTTCATCTTCATTTAATTCTGCAGGAATTGGGTCGAAAGAATAAACTTTTTCTAAATTGATATTTGAAATATCATAATCAAAATAAGCATGACTGGTTGGCGAAACTATGGCATCATGCCCAGAGCGAGCAGCAGCTATTGCACCTTCCATGCCTCTCCACGACTGTACACTAGCTCCTTTAGATAAACCGCCCTCTAAAATTTCGTCCCAACCAATTAGTTTTCTTCCATTTTCTGATAGAAATTCATCCATTTGAGTTATAAACCAAGTTTGGAGTTCATGTTCGTTTTTTAGATTGTTGTTTTTCATTCTATTCTGGCATTTTTCGCAGTGTTCCCAGCGAAATTTTGGGGCTTCATCTCCTCCAATATGAATATATTTCGAAGGAAATAGTGCAAAAACTTCGGTCATTACATCTTTAAGGAAACTTATTGTTGAGTCGTTTCCTGCACAATAAATATCTTTAAAAACGCCCCATTGTGTTTCAACTTCTATTTGTTTGCCTGTGCATGACAAATAGGGGTAAGACGCAATTGCTGCTACAGAATGACCTGGCATTTCAATTTCAGGAACAACATTTACAAATCTTTTAGCTGCATAGTTTACAACTTCCTGTATATCTTCCTGCGTATAAAACCCACCATAGCGGCTGCCATCAGCTTCGGTTCTCCAGGCTCCTACTTCAGTTAGTTTGGGATATTTTTTAATTTCAATTCTCCATCCTTGGTCTTCAGTTAAATGCCAATGTAAAGTGTTCATTTTGTAATATGCCAGCAAATCGATATAACGTTTTACAAAATCCTTATCCATAAAATGCCTGCCACAATCAAGCAGCATACCACGCCACTGAAATTTTGGAATATCGGTTATTTCAACACAAGGAATTTTCATTCTAGATTTTGTTATTCCTGTTTTCGATTCAAATTCGGCAGGAAATAATTGACGTAAGGTCTGAATTCCATAAAATAATCCTTTAATTTGATAAGCAGAAATATTGATGCTATTTTTAGAAACATTAAGCTTATAACCTTCCTCACCTAAAAAACTTAAATCTTTATTGATAAATAAAAATATTCCTAAATTTATCTTTGCAGTAGCATTAATAACCTCAATATTTTCTATATTGCCTTTAGAAACCAGTATTTTTTGAAGATAATCAGCTATTAATTTTACGTTAGTATCATTGGTGGTATTGTATATATTTAACTGATTATTAAATGTATAAAAATCTTTTTTAATTTCAATTGAACTAGGTTTGGGAATGATTTTAATTTGTGAGTGAATACTCGTTACAAAAAAAATAATTAAAACAATAAGTAAAGCTTTTTTCATATAACTATATTTTTTTAAATTTAAAATTTATTTGAGCCAATAACATTCCGCCAAGCATAAGCGAACAACCTAAAACACCTCTATACGTTAGTGTTTCATTTAATATAAGCCAGCCACCAATCACTGCAAATAATGATTCTGTACTCAGAATAATTGCTGCTAGTGAAGGATGAGCGTTTTTTTGAGCAACTATTTGCAGTGTAAAAGCAACAGCAACAGATAGTAAGCCACCGTATAAAATTGGGATTCCTGCTTTTATAATTCCATCCCATACTATGGGCTCTGCATAATAGGCAAATACTAAGCTTAGAAAACCACAAATAATAAATTGGATAACTGCAATTAATATAGCATTACCTATTGGTGCATATTTGCTTATAATTAATACATGAAAAGCCCATACAAACGCACTAACAAAAACATATATATCGCCTTTAGATGCAGTAAAATCTTTGTTTACACTAAGAAAATAAATGCCAAAAAGTGCTAAAACAGCCCCTATCCATACATTTATTTTTGTTTTTTGAGAAAAAATCAACCCAAAAATAGGCACCATAACTACATAAAATCCAGTTATAAATCCCGCATTTCCGGCTGTTGTATAAATCATTCCAATTTGTTGTAATGAAGCTCCTCCAAATAATAAAATTCCTCCCAAAATTCCACCTTTTATTGAATATTGCATTTGAAATTTAGAGAATTGTTTTGGCTTTTGAGCTATAACTAAGGGTATTAATAATAACCCACCTAATAGAAAGCGGCAGGCATTAAAAGTAAACGGACCCGTAAACTCCATGCCTGCCCTTTGTGCCACAAAAGCAAAACCCCATATTATAGCTGTAATTAGCAACAATATATCACTTCCGGTTTTGCTAAGCGGCTTCATTGATATGTTGATTATTTGATTATGATTTCATCCGCAAATACCCAAGCTTTTCCACCTGCTCCTAAATGCCATTCAGGGCATTTCCCAATATTGGTTGCAACTACTTTTATATACTGTGCTTTAATTCCATTTAGTTTTTTCACCAAATCTTGTATCATCACATCTGGTTTTTGTAATGGAATTTCGTTTTTTACAATGCCAACTGATTTAAAATTATTTCCATCAGAAGATATAAAGTATTCAACTTGTGATGGATAAAATATCCAAGCGCCCATATCTTGTAAAAATCCCATTCTTATTTCTTTAATTGGTTGAGATTCTTTAAGTTTTATTATAGCTTCTAAATTAACGCCTTCATAGCCTTGCCAAGTTCCAGTTTTAAAGTTTTCGCCTCCTCTTATCATATCTATAAGAGCCAAATCGCCACCAGCAGCATATTGATTGGCATATTGATTTTTTAAGCTTATACTTCTTCCTTCTGGAATGAGACTCAAAGTTGTTGTAAGTATTTTACTATCTGGGAGCCCTTCTTTTACTGCTATTGCATTAATGGTTGTTGTTTCTTTTATTAGAAATGCATTAGCGTATTTTGTTGATTTTCTGCTTGGTAATGAACCATCTGTTGTGTAATAAATTTCTGTGTTCTTTTCAAGACATCCCAATTCAATACTTTGTTCTTTTAGAAAAGTAGATTTTCCTTTTGCAATATATGGCACTGGAATAATCAAATGTTCATTAATTGAAGTTTTAGGTTCGTTTTCTTCACCAATGCCCCATTTGTCTGAGGCTTTATTATCCATTTCAAAAACGACTTCACCTCCATTAACAATATCATTTTGAGTAATATATGATTTGTTGTATTCTTTTCCGTTTAGTTTTGCTGATTTTATATAAAAATTCTTTTCAGAAATATTATCAGCTTTTATTGTAAATGTTTTACCATTTTCAAGCTTAAGCGTAATTTTTTTAAACATTGGAGTTCCAATTGCATAAACATCTGTTCCTGGGGTTACAGGATAAAAACCCATAGCACTCATCACTAACCAAGATGACATTTGTCCGCAATCTTCATTACCACACAATCCATCAGGATTATTTGAGTACATTTCTTTTTGAATACGATGTACCAATTCTTGCGTTTTGTAAGCTTTTCCTACATAATTATATAAATAAGCTATATGATGACTAGGCTCGTTTCCATGAGCATATTGACCTATAAGCCCTGTTATATCAGCTTGTTCTCTGCCTGAGGTTTTAGATTCAGCATTAAATAACATATCAAGTCTTTCCGATAGTTTTTCTTTGCCCCCCAAATAATTTGCAAATCCACTAATATCATGAGGTACAGAATAGCTATATTGCCATGCATTGGCTTCAGTATAATTAAAATTTACCTCAGATGGTTCGAATGGAGTAAACCAAAGATTTTGCATTCTGGCTCGCATAAAGCCTGTTGATGGATCTAATAAATTTTTATATGCCTGAGCTCTTTCAATATAAACTTTATAATCGTCCATTTTATTCAAAGACTTAGCCATCTGTGCAATACACCAATCATCATATGCATATTCAAGTAATTTTGAAACAGATTCACCTTCTTCGTTTGCAAAAATTATTCCACATGATTTGTATGATTTCATGCCTAATTTATCTTGTTCGGCACTTGCTTTCATTGCTGTATATGCTTTTTCAACATCAAAATCACGAATGCCTTTCATATAAGCATCTACAATAACAGGAACTGCATGATATCCAATCATGCAACCAGTTTCATTACTCGATAATTCCCAAACGGGCAGATAACCACCCTCTTCGTATTGTTTTATGAAGGTTTTGATAAAATCTGTGGTTCTTTTTTGTTGAGTTAATGTATATAATGGATGAGTAGCTCTATAAGTATCCCATAATGAGAAAACTGTGTAGTAGTCAAAATCCGCTTGATGTACTTTTAAATCTCTTCCTCTGTATTGTTTATCAACATCGCTATATATGTTGGGATTTAAAAATGCATGATATAATGAGGTGTAGAAAATTGTTTTTTGGTCATCAGTACCTCCTTCAACTTCAACTTTTCCCAATTCTTTATTCCAAATTGAATCGGCATCTTTTACAACTTTTTCAAAGTCCCAGTCAGAAATTTCAGTTTCCAGATTTTTACGGGCATTTTCAATGCTTACTGCTGATATTCCAACTTTAACCAATACCGATTCGTTGTTTTTAACATCAAAACTTAAGTAAGTTTTCAGATTTGTTCCTTTGGCTTCTTTTAATGATGTAACGCTATCATTTACAGCAATATTCGATGACTTAATCGTTTTAGAAAATTTTGCAACAAAAAACACTTGTTGATCAGTTGCCCATGCCATTGAACGTCTGAAACCCTCAACTTCATCAGGACTGTTTATTTTTATTGAAGATTCGATAACTCTATCGCGGTGCAATAAATCAATTAAAATATTTGCATTATTAGAATCATGAAATGTATATTTGTGAAAACCTACCCTTTTTGTGGTAGTAAGTTCTGCATCAACATTGTACTTATCTAATTTTACTTTATAATAACCAGGTTTAGCAATTTCGTTTTTATGGCTAAATGCCGATGCATATTCTTTGTTATTCCATTTATACTCACCTGTAGTTGGCATTATCAAAATGTCACCATAATCAGAACAACCAGTGCCACTTAAGTGTGTATGAGAAAATCCATAAATGATGCTATCAGAATAATGATAACCACCACAACCATCCCAACCATCCAATCGAGTATCAGGACTAAGCTGCACCATTCCAAATGGAAGAGAAGAGCCTGGATAAGTATGGCCATGACCACCAGTACCTATAAAAGGATTTACATAATCGGTTAATTTTTCTTTTTTATTGGTTTGACATGAAAATATCAAAATTGTAAAAAAAAGTAAAGAACTAAAGGTTATTTTTTTAAAGTTCATATGATTGTTGATTTATAACTGCTTGCAAGATTCTCTTAATTCAAAAAAAGAAGAAACAACGATTTGGTCTTTTAATTTTCTTTTGTCTTTATGATTAATTTCTTCCATCAAAATGCTAACAGCATTTTTACTGATAATATCTAAAGGTTGTGAAATTGTAGTTATTGATGGTGTTATTAGTTCAAAAACTGGCAAATCATCAAAAGTGATTAATGAAATGTCATCAGGAATTTTAACATCGTATTTTTTTAAAGATTTTAAAGTTGCTAATGCAATATTTTGATTTACTGTTAATATAGCAGTAACTTTTTGGTCGTATCTAAGAAGTTTTTCAACAGAATATTCTACACTTTGTTCTATATTTTCAAACGGAATCTGACAATGCAGATAATGATCTGTATTAATATTCCCTTTTTTTAATGCATCAAAATAGCCTTTATTTCTATCTTTTACAGAAGTTAAGTGAGATGGAGAAATTGATAACATTGCGATGTTTAGATGCCCCAAATCTATTAAATATTTAACTGCTTTAAAAGAACTTTTATAATTATCAATTACTACATAATTTGTATCTGAAATTTCAGGAAAATATCTGTCAACCAATACAAAAGGGAAGTTTTCTTGTTTCATTACCATTATCTCTGTATTGTCAACCAAGGTAGAAGAAATAATTAACCCATCTACTTGTTTGTCTTTTAGCATTCTAATCAAAGATGCTTCTTTAGCATCTTTTTCATCCGAACTACAAATAATTAGATTATACCCATATTTATTGCATTCATCTTCTATGTTTCTTGCCATTTTGGCATAAAATGCATTTGAAATATCAGCAACAATAAGTCCAATTGTATTTGATTTTCCTAATCTTAAACTTCTGGCTACCTGATTTGGTTTATAGTCAAGCTCGCGAGTTAGGGCAATTACCCTTTCCTGTGTCTCTTTTTTAATACCGTTTTTATCGCCATATCCATTTAGTACCATAGAAACCAATGTCTTTGATACTCCCATTTTGCTTGCAATGTCTTCTAATCTTACTTTTTTCATACGCTAAATATTTCATAATATCCTATCAAACTATCAATTCGATTTTACAAAGATACGAATATACTAAATCGGTTTAGCAGTTTGTTAGAAATAAATTTTATAAGTTTGTAAAAATAGTAAATTTTTGGATATGTTTTATTATTTTTTTTAGTTTTTTTCAACATTTAATTGTTGTGATATCAATAATTTATATTAAATTTTTATCCAAAAAAAAAGACGCTTTTAAAGCGTCTTTTTTAAAATATATATTTTTAAAGATTAGTAGAATAATATTCTATTATCTTCAATTTCTGCTTTGTCTTGAATTACTTTATATACATCATTTGCAACTCTTTGCTGATACATACCTTGCAATTGCATAATGGTCATTGTATAATCTTTAGACTCTGGTGCTTTTGTAATTTGATCTACATTTATAACATAAACTCCACTGTATCCTTTTATTGGTTTAGATAACGCATTTGGTTTCAATGTAAAGGTAGTACCAATTACTTCAGGTTCATATCCTTTTCTGCCAACATTGTATGATGCAAAATTTAATTGTTCTACGGTATCAACCTGAACATTAAATTTACTAGCAAGTTGGTATAAATCTTTTGTTTGAGCCAATGCAGCATTTACTTTTTCTTGTATCATCACTGCTTTTTTATCGCGTTTTACAACAAATTCAAGTCTGGTTTTTATTTGTTCCAATGGCGCAATTCCTTTTTCACGAGCTTCTTTCAAAACTGCTACAATAAAGTATTTATTATCAAATTCAAAAACTTGTTTTGATACATCATTCTTTTTAGTTTCTTCGTTAAAAGCCCATCTAACTAATTCTCTAGCATTTTCTATACCAGGAATGTTGTCAGCCATAGGTTGAATGTATTCTGCAGTTCTTTTGTTTAAACCTAACTTTTTGATAGAATTTTCAAAAGACTCAACAGTTGTATTTTCGCTTGCAAATTTATTAGCTTCAGCAAAAATATTTTTATAAGTTTGGTTTGATGGTTCTAAGTTTCTTGTAATTAAAGCAATTTTCACTTTTTTCAAAGGAACTGTTTTTCCAGTGATATTAATTACATGAATGCCAAACATAGATTCAGCAGTTGTAACGTCTCCAACTTTACCTTTCAAAACAGCATCATTAAATGCAGGAACCATAGTTTGATCTGCAAACCAGTTTAAATCTCCTTTGTTTTCTTTAGCTGATTGATCATCAGATAAATTAGTTGCAATTTCTGCTAACTTTAAAGGATCTTTTTGTAAAACCAATTTCAAACTGTCAGCTAATTTCTGAGCTTCTTCTTTGGTTCTGGTTATTTTTTCGCTTGCACCATATGCACCTTTAAATGAAATAAGCACATGACTAGCTTTCATTGAGTCAGGACGTAATTGTGCATCCATAATTTTTCCCATTTTGTAAGCACCATTGTCCATAAATGGAGGAATTATGCTTCCTATTGCCATATTAAAAGCTGACGAATCAATAGAATAAGGTAGTTTTCCTCTTTTTACAAATGAACTATCATATCTGGTATCAGATACGGAGTTTACAAATTCTGGAATATTTTCTTCTGTTTGTAATCTAGCATAGATATCGTTAACTTGTTTTACAGTATTATCTAAATCTTCTTTAGAAGGAGTTACTTCAAATAAAACATAATCAATATCTCTGCTTGCTTCTTGATCGAATTCTTGTTTGTGTTCATCATAATATGCCTGATAATCTTTATCAACCAAAACAACAGCACTATCAGAAATGGTTGTATAATCAACTGACAATATACGGCATTTTACAAAATCGTTTTGAGCTTGATATGCTTTTTTTGCAAAAGCTTTGGGCATATAAAAACTTTTTGTAATCAAATTGTTGTATTTTGCGCGAATACGGTCAGATTTGATGTATTCTTCTATCGATTTCCATTGTTTTTGTTCTTCTGGTTTTAATTGATCAAAATTTTCAATTATCTGAACAACTCTTTGTTTGTCAACTTGACCTGTTTGTGGATTTGTGAAATTTTGATTTATAAATTGATGTAAGAATTTACCATAAAACATATCATTCATCTCTTCAGTAGAAACTGCAATTGATAAATTTTCATATTCTTTACCCATTAATACATCACTAACCATTTGGTTCCAAACGCTTTGACGAACCTGATAAGTTTCTTGTGAAGTTAAATTGTCTTTTCGTTGTTGAGTTTTAACTTGTTCTATTTGCTCTTCAACTTTCTTTTCAAATTCAGGATATGTAATATTTTCACCATCAACAACTCCTAATTGTTTGTTTCTGAATGCACTGGTTCCTTTAAATGCATCTTGCAAAACGAAACCTGCAATAGCAATACCAATTAGAATAATTAGTAAACCTGATCTTTTTCTTATTTTCCCTATTATTGCCATAGTTATTTTTTTAAAAATAGTGTGCAAACTTACAATTTTTTTTTAAATTATAAGGTATTATTAACTGTTTTTTTTATCTATTTTGTTTAAATTCTTATTCCTGCAATAAAATAATAGTTTTTTATTGCATGTATTTTTCAATTTTTATTTAGCTTTGGTAAAAATTATTCATCTTTATCAAGATTAATTGTGCCTCTTGGACGTCTTAGTGAATAATTGCTAAAACTTTCATCTGAGTCAAAACCATCACCGTATAAAGTTTCGTCTTTATTAACTTTTTTTACAAGCGTGTTTGAAAATATTTTTTTTGAGTTTTGATCCCAATTTAAATTTTCTGTAAAAATGGTATCCCCTTTTGAATAGTCAATAATTACTACATTATTTTTTATTTCCATGGTTTTATTGTCTTCATAATTAATTGCATAATTTGCAGTTAATTGTGATTTTATTTTTTTATTTTCGTCATAAAAAACTACTTTCAAACCTTTGGGGAATTTAGAATATGATTGTTCGTTTTGATACCTATCTAGTTGTGGGCTAGTCATTAATAAAATTATTCGAGCAGAATCACTTCTTATTAAACTAATATTCTTAGCAGACTCAACAGGTAAATTAGTGTAGTTTTTTATTGAATTTATTTTTTCAATATCATTTTTGCATCCTATCAAAACAAAACAAAACAAAGAAACAAAGGCCCATGTTTTATAGAGCCTTTGTTTCTTATTGCATTGTATTTTAAATAATTGTTTCAAATTATAAAATTATCTAACAATCGTATTTTCATTAATCCAGCAACCAACCCTGTATGAATCACCTTTTTTTAATCCGTAGAAGAAAATATTTTCATCACTTGGGAAAGCTCTTGAATATGATGAAATTCTGCTATTAGCCAAATCTGCAATTGAAGGATCTACTCTTTTTGCTTGATTGTATTTATCAACTGCTGCCCAATAAGCAACTTTGTTAGTTAAATCATTATCACCGCATTGTTTTGCACTCTGTGCATATAAATCTCCAATGATAATATAGGGCATTCCATCACCTGGTTTTGCTTCAAGTGCTTTTAATGCATAGCTTCTTGCATTTGAAGGCTGATTTAAATTTCCATAAATATCAGCTAAAAGTAAGCATATTCTAGCTTTGTCTGCATTTTCTGTCATTTTTTCTGCTGCATCATTCAAATATTCAGCTGCTTTTGAATATTGTTTTTTAGAGTAAGACATTTTCCCCATCATATATGCAGTTTCTGGTGTTGGCTCTAATTTGTAAAGATTTTCTGTAGCTTTAAAAAACAAAGGATCGTCAGTACATTTTTTCTTGTCTAATATTTTGGTAATTTTTTTCAGAAGTACTAAGTCATTTGGACTTTGTTTGAATTTTTTTCCGTAAATTGTAACTAATTCTTGGCAAGAAGTGTAAGGTTCAATCGATTTTTCAATATTTTGCAATACTTTGTCATATTCGTCTTTATTTTTTACATCGTTTGCCATGTTTTTTTCAATTAAATCGCTCACCATATCATAGTTGTCAAGAATTAAAGTAGAATCACCTTTGCCTGCTTTTACAAAATCTATAGTTGATAGGCAATAGTTATACATTACAATGGGTTCTGCATAATTTCCACTAATATTAATTGCTTTTTTGAATAAATTATAGATTTGTTCCTTTTCTTTTGGTCTGTAATTCATTAAATCTAAGCCTTTTTTACCAAGGTTTAAGCCTTCTTTTCCAAAAAATTCAATTCTTTTATCCCAAACCATTAATAATGTATCAACTAACTTTTCTTTGTGTTTTGCATCTTTTTCAATATCAATAGCATTTTTTAAGATAACAACACCTCTGATAAAAGTATTTTCAGATGCCATTGGGCATTTAATGAAAACTTCTCTCCATGGTTTAAAAGCATCTTTGTAATTTTGTTGTTTGTAAAATTCACCATATAAAGAAATATTGGTAATACACTCAACACTGTCTTCTGGTGTTTTTCCATACTTTTGAGCTGAAGCCGACAAGCTGAAAAATATTATGCTTGCCAATGCTAGAAATCTAATTGTTTTCATCTATTTGTTTTTTTTATTAATTTTTATTGAAACAACTCACCTTTATAAATAACCTTTTGTTTTTGGATATTTTATTAGTTTGTTTTTATTTTATTTAGTCAAATTTTCTTTTATAAAACCAGAAATCGTAAGCAGAAAATCCTATTGTAAATTTTGTGAAGTTTTCTTCAATTAAACCGTTGTTTTGTGTTCCTTTTCTTCCAAACTCAACTCCAAGATTAATTGTTGATTTACTTTTCCTGAGTGGTAATCCTAATCCAAAACTTATGCCAAACTCATTTATTTGTTCTCCATAAAGTTTTAAGTAATTAGGTTCAAACCTAAATCCTGCTCTATAAGTTATTCTTTTAAAGTAATTTGATGAGTTTGAGTTAGGTTTTATCATACCTCCAATAGAAATACGAAAACTGTTATTCAGTGAGTCTTTAATACCTTTATAAGAATATGCTTCCCAGTTTTGCCAATTAAAATCGGCACCAATTAACCATTTATTTTTCTTTTCAAGCGAAAAGCCTATACCAGCACTCATTGGCAAATGTATTTCGTTTTGCTCAGATTTACTTAAAACAGAAGATGTATCGTAAACATATTCATAACCAGTACTTGTTTCCGAATATGAATAAGATAATTGATTATCAGTAACTTTTCCATTAATAGCATTACTAAATACTACTCCTGTCCCAAAAATATAGTCGTTTTTTAAAGTTTTGAAATATTGTAAGCCAAAATTAAATTTAAAATTACCATATGTGTTTGAATTTAATGTTTTTACATTAAAAACATATGCCGAATCTAAAGGAGCTACAATTCTGCTTTTATCGATAGTTCCGAATAAATAACCAATATTTAATCCAAATGATAAATTTGAACTTATTTTTATTGCTTGTCCAATAAAAAATTGATTAATTCCACCATTTCCTTCGTATCTGAAATCAACGTTACCATAATAAGGAACAGTTTGATGATCGGTTATTTTGTAGCCCACGCTACTATAGGGTAGTAAGCCAAAACTTGCTTTCCACCAGCGATTTATAGGGAAGCCAAATGTGAGATAAGATAATGAAGTATAATTTGATTTTTGACTTAATCCATTTGACTCCAAAGTTGTAAAATTGCTGATCATTCCACCTTCAAAAATGAAAGAAAGAGAATCAAACTTTGTATAAGAAGCTGGATTGTTGAAGTTTACAGAATTAGGCGTAGCAATTGCCAACCCAATGCCTCCCATTGCACTGTATTGACTGTTACTATATGCTTGTATTTCACCAATTCCAAATCTAGAATAGGGTGTATGAATTCTGTTTTGAGCATTTAAAACCCCAATTGTTGAAATGATAGCTAACAATGAGATAATCAGTTTATTTAATTTATTTTTCAGCATTAAAATCAAGTATTATGTTTAATCCGTATAAAACGATATTTGGAAATGCAAAGATGCTATTTTTAATTTTCTTGTCAAAATATTTCATATCTCCACCACTTAAAATAACTTGTAAATCTTTGTATTTTTTTGTGTATTTGTATATAATGTTTTCTGTTTCAGCTAAAGAACCATTTATTACCCCAGATAAAATAGAATTCATGCTATTATTACCAATCAATGGTGTAGATTTTTTATTTAATTGAATTAACGGTAATTTATCTGTAAAAGTATGTAAAGCTTTAAATCTCATTTTAATTCCTGGAGAAATAGCTCCTCCCCAATATTCAGCGTTTTTGTCAATGAAGTCGTAAGTAATACATGTTCCGGCGTTTATCACCAAAATATTATTGTTAGGATAATTTTTATTTGCAGCTATAATTGCAGCCAATCTATCTTTGCCAAGTGTATCTGGAGTGCAATATTTATTGTTAATTGGTATTGGTGTTGTAGCTGAAAGTTCTATGAAATGGAAATTTGTTTTTAAATAGATGTAAATATCTTTATTATAGTTAATTACAGTGGATAAAATAACAGAGTTAATTTTAAATGTTGAAGTAAAATCTTTTATGTTTTTTAGCGAAATTTTTCTAAAAGCTTTCATTGCAATTAATTGATCATGATCAAAAATTGCAACTTTTTGTAATGTATTTCCAAAATCTAAGATTAACTTCATTATTTAAAAAAGTGCAAAAATACAGAAAAAACTTATATATAAAACGAAATATCTATAAATCAATTAAATAAAATTTATTTTTTATTATTGGGTTTGTCATAATCTACTTCTTTGGCTAAAACTCCTTTTTCATCGTAAAATTTCCAAATACCTTTTTCTTTTCCATCTTTGTAATACCCCTCATATCTTTTGTTGCCATTTTCGTACCAAACGTTTCTTATACTGTCATTTACATCACTTTTAAAATAACCCTCACTCCATCTGTTCCCATTTTCATACCAATAATTCCAATTGCCCTCTCTTTTTTTATTGATACTGTTTCCCTGCATTTGAATTTTATAAGAAGGGTAAAAGAATAATTCTTTTTCCAATTTTTCGTTTGCTATACTAAAGATGCAATGATATGGTGATCCATTTGGATAGATTTCAACCACAGCCAATTGGTGTGAATTGTCGTAATAGGGTGTTTGATCTGGTTTTAGAATTTGCCATTTTTGTGTAGCAATAGAATTTGTAACTTCGGTTGAAGCAAACAATTTACCGTTTTCATACCAATACTCCCATTTCCCAGCTCTTATACCATTTTTAAAAATACCTTTATAGCTTTCTTTTTGGTTTTGATAATATCCAATTTCTCTAATTTTAATTTTTACATCATTTTTTTTGATAAAAAAACTAACTACTTTAGGTGATCCATCCGGATATTTTTCGGTAATCTCTTTTATTTCGTTAGTGCATGAATTTATGATTAATAGGCCTATTAAGAAGAAAAAAAATCTTTTTATTTTTGTCATATTTAAAAAAATCTAAAGTTCAGAAATTAAATTTACAATTGAATTTACGTCGAAGTTGCATTCAGTTTGCAATTCATTTATTGTTCCATGTTCAATAAATCTATCGGGAACTCCCAAACGAATTATTTTTTTATGATATTGATTATCTGAAGCAAATTCCATTATTGCTGAGCCCAAACCTCCGTTTATTACACCATCTTCTAAAGTAATGATATTAGTATATTTATTGAATATATTATGTAGAAGTTTGGTATCTAGTGGTTTCAAAAATCTTATGTCACAAATTCCGATATGGATATTTTTTTTATCCAAAATTTCAGCAGCTTGTAACGCAGAATTTCCAATATGCCCTAACGATATAATAATTGTTTGATTTCCATCTTTTAATATTCTACCTTCGCCAATGTTAAGTTCAGAAAAAGGTGTTTTCCATTCGGGCATTACACCTCTTCCTCTAGGGTATCTTATCACAAAACTGCCATTTTTGTTCAACTGAGCTGTAAACATCATGTTTCGTAGTTCTTCTTCATTTATTGGCGAACAAATTATAAGTTCTGGAATACATCTAAAAAAAGCTAGATCGAAAACGCCGTGATGAGTAGCTCCATCCTCGCCAACCAAACCACCTCTATCTAAACAAAAAATTACTTTAAGTTTTTGTAGTGCAACATCATGAATTACTTGGTCGTAAGCTCTTTGCATAAATGAAGAGTAAATGTTACAGAAAGGAATCATCCCTTGAGCAGCCATGCCAGCAGAAAAAGTTACAGCATGTTGTTCGGCTATACCCACATCAAATGCTCTGTCGGGCATTTTTTCCATCATTAAATTTAAAGAACAGCCAGATGGCATTGCAGGCGTAACTCCAATGATTTTATCGTTTTTTTCAGCAAGCTCAATAATCGTTTTTCCAAAAACAGTTTGATATTTTGGAGCTAACTTATGATTACATTCTTGTTTGATAATTTCACCTGTTTTGCGATCAAAAGTTCCTGGGGCATGATATGCAGTAGGGTCTTTTTCAGCTTTTTCCATTCCCTTACCTTTAGTTGTTATAATGTGTAAAAGCTTAGGACCTGGAATATTTTTCATATCTTTAAATATTCGAGTAAGGTTAATTACATCATGCCCATCAACTGGACCAAAATACCTGAAGTTTAAAGATTCGAATAAATTGCTTTTTTGCAAAAGCGTAGTTTTTAAAGCATTTCCAATTTGACGAACTACAGCTCTTGAGTTTTTACCATATGGACTACTACCACCCATAAAATGCCATACTTTGTCTTTAAATCTGTTATAAGATTTAGAAATGGTTATTTTTGTTAGATATTCACTAAGAGCTCCAACGTTTTTATCAATTGCAATTCCATTATCGTTTAAAATTACAAGCAAATTGCTTTTTGCAACACCTGCATGATTTAATGCTTCAAAAGCCATTCCGGCAGTCATTGAACCATCACCAATAATGGCAATATGTTGACGATCGTTCTCCTTTTTTAATGCAGAAGCAACTGCCATGCCTAGTGCAGCAGAAATAGATGTAGATGAATGGCCAACGCCAAATGAATCATATTCGCTTTCGCTCATTCTAGGAAAACCACTAATTCCCTGATACATTCTGTTGGTATAAAAAATATTTTTTCTGCCAGTAAGTATTTTATGAGGATAAGCCTGATGCCCAACGTCCCAAATTAATTTATCATAAGGTGTATTGAAGACATAATGTAAAGCTGTAGCCAATTCAACAGTACCAAGACTTGCACTCAAATGCCCGGGATTGTAAGAAATTACATCAATAACAAATCGTCTCAGCTCATTGCAAAGCTGAGGTAATTGATTTACGTCAAGTTTTTTTAAATCTGACGGATAATCTATTGAAGATAAGAGTTTTCCAGGTTCTACAACCATTTATTTTTTTTTAATCGAGTTTGCAAAATTAGTATAAAATTTCGAAAAATCTAAACGATTATGCTTGTGAATTATTGTATTTATGTGAATTTTTAGGGATTTTTAATAAAAAAATAGCTGACACTTGAGTATCAGCTATTTTAATATTTTAGTATTGTGTTTTATTCGGCTAATTTAACAGCCAAATCAACGATACGGTTCGAATAACCACTTTCGTTATCGTACCAAGAAACGATTTTTACAAAATTTCCACCCATAACTTGTGTGAGTTGAGAATCGAAAATAGAAGAGTGTTTATTTCCGATAATATCAACACTAACAATAGGATCGATACAATATTCTAAAATTCCTTTCATAGGTCCTTCTGCAGCTGCTTTCATTGCTGCATTGATTTCTTCTTTAGTTGTAGATTTAGCTAATTCAACTGTTAAATCAACAACAGAACCATCAGGAGTTGGAACACGCATTGCAAAACCATCTAATTTGCCTGCTAATTCTGGAATTACCAAACCAACAGCTTTTGCTGCACCTGTTTTAGTAGGGATAATAGAAACTCCGGCAGCTCTTGCTCTACGCAAATCGCTATGTGGTGAATCGAGAATTATCTGATCGTTGGTATAAGAATGAATGGTATTCATTAAACCACGAACTATGCCAAAATTATCGTTTAAAACTTTTGCAATAGGAGCCAAACAATTAGTTGTACATGAAGCATTTGATATAAATTGCATTTCTGGTCTTAAAACGTTTTCGTTTACTCCAAGAACAACCGTTGCATCTACATCATCTTTATTGTCAGCAGGAACTGTAAGTATTACTTTTTTTGCACCTGCTGTAATGTGTTTGCCCATTTTTTCTTTGTTACGAAATACTCCTGTTGATTCGATAACAACATCAACTTCAAGTTCTTTCCATGGTAAGTTTGCAGGATCTCTTTCTGCATAAATTTTAATTCGTTTTCCATTAACAATCAGGTAATCACCTTCAACGCTAACTTCTCCGGGAAATTTCCCATGAATAGAATCGTATTTTAATAAATGACCTAAAGTTTTTGCATCGGTTAAATCGTTCAATGCTACTACTTCGATATTTTCTTTTTGGATTAAACCTCTAAAGGTTACTCTTCCAATTCTACCAAAACCATTGATAGCTACTTTTATTTTAGCCATATTATGATATTTTAAGATTATTAATTAATGCTTTAGCTTTTTTAATCGCATTATTTTTTCAGTTGTCAAAATTAGATAATTTATTTGAAACTAAGCCTTAATTTCAGTTGAAAATTTTTATTAAATAAAAAAGAGAGATAATATTTACAATATATTATCTCTCTTTTCTTTAAGCAAAATGCTTATCTTATGAGTGTTACGGAGCCTGGTTTGCTTCTAACGATACCCATTATGTCTTTGTAAATAACTACATAATTATAAACTCCAAATGGAAGTTCATTATTATTTAATTTTCCATTCCAGCCATAATTAATATCTTTTGATTCGAATACCAATTTTCCCCAGCGGTCATATATGTAAATTTCAAACTCTTGAGTTCCCATTCCCATTATTTTAAATTCGTCATTCAAACCATCGCCATTGGGTGTAAATGAATTTGGTACATAATAAGTTCCATCAGGGCGAACAATTACCCATATTTCAGTTGAATCTATACATCCAAAAGAATTTGCAGCAATAAGTTTTACCAAATAGCGTCCAGTATCCTGATCGCTATATGTATGATAAAAATTAGCCTGATTTGAGATTGCTCCATCACCCAAAGTCCAATACCATGTTGTAGATGAAGTGTTTCCATCCATAAGGTGTACTATTGGACTAAAAATTGAAACAGGATTTGGTGTTGCAACAATATGAGGTACTGGCAATAAACTTGTATTTACGGTTACATTTGCAGTGTTTTTACAAGTATTAGTATCAGTCCCCAAAACAGTATATGTTATTGTCGTATTCGGTGTTACGATTGGATTGGCAATATTTTGCTGTCCATTAAGAGAAATATCAATTGGGTTAGATGTCCAATGATAAGTATTTGCACCTCCAGCTTGTAAATTGGCTGGTTCATTGGGGCATACAGTTGATGGATTTGCAGTAGCAGTAACTGTTGGCAAAGGATATACAAAAACTGTTACTGTATCGGTATCGGTAAATGAGAAGAAATTAGTTGCTGTGAGAATATAAGTTGTTGTTGCAGTTGGATTAACTTTTAATATAGTTGTCGTATCGCCATTGCTCCATAAATAAGTTGCCCCACCCGATGCTGTAAGAATAGCTGTATCGCCTAAGCAAATGCTAGTATCTGGTCCAGCATCAGCAAATTCGCAATCAACAATAACCAATGCCGAATCGCTTATTACTTTTAAACATGCATCAGTTACATTCACTTTAAATTGAGTAGTTGTAGTAAAATTAGGATTAACAATTGCAGTATTTCCAACTCCATTTGCCCATGAATATTGATATGGAGTAATTCCTCCACTTGCAATTACCTTAAGTTGTGATGTATTATTACATATGGTAGTATCCCCATAGGCAGTTGCAACTAAAGAATCATAGTTCATAATGTTAAAATTGAGTGTATCCAAATCACCACAAAGCGAGGTTTGTATTACAAGCTGTATGGTTTCGGTAGGTTCAGTAATATGATCATAAATAGGGGTAAGATTTAATTGTACAGAATTTTGCCCTGTTGGTATTATTAATGTATTTGGAATTTGCGGATAATCAACCCCATTGGTTGCTGTACCTCCAATTGAAACAATAGGAATTTGATAAGGATAAGTTACGTTATAAGGATAATTAAAAGTGAGAATAACATTGTTACAGCCTTCAATCGCATTGGTAGCAGATATAGAAGGCATTGAATAAGCAGTATTAACAGTAACCTGAGGACTACTGAAACTATTGGCTTCTAAAAAAACGCCAGAATCGTAAGAAGCATCTCCACAATCAGCAATAGCAAGTTTCATATGGTATTGTGTGCATGGGATAACCAAAGCCCAAGCAGTTAAAACGGTTGTAAATCCATCATATTGTATTGAAGAACCACTATTTGTAACAAAATATTGAGAATTTGTTGCTGCATTTACATTGTCAATACATACAGGTAAATTAGTATTTGGTATCAAAGCAATATTTTTATTTACATAATTTGCACCTAATGGATTAAATCCTGATATAAAAAATCCGAAAACATCATTAAAACTTGAATTAACAAATTCTGGATATTCTTCTGAACCAAATACATAACGAAATTTAATGGTATCAGATAAAGGAATAAAATCAAATTCAAGAACAGCTGATTCATTCACTGTCTTATTTGGAACAAGAGCCTGAAGTTGTGGGTCATTAATAGTTGGAGTAACTCCACTAAGAACAGTGGAACTACCTGTACTATTTGGACCAAGAGCTCCCGTAACACCACCTGAAGATAATATAATTCCAGATGTTAAACCCAAATTAGTTGGAGTACCTACTGTTGTAAATGAACCCATCATTGCACCACTTAATGGTGCAGTTGATCCGTTGAATTTTACGTTACTTACCGTAACACCAGTTCCAACTAAAATATTTTGAACCAAGGATTGTGGTGTAGAACCAGCTCCAGAAACAACATTTAACTGTGCTTTAGTTGTTAATCCAATACTTGTTAGAAGGATTATGATGAATAATTTCTTTATGTACATATGCTTAGTTATTAAAATACAAAAATACAAATAATCTACCTTTCAGACAATTGTCTGCATTAATAAGTTGCCTGATAAATTGTTAATTATCTCTTTAACAAAAAAACTGAGATTTAATTATAATTTTTTACTTTGCGTAAAAATCAATCATCCATTGTGTTGCACGCTTACAAACTGGACAATATGCATTGTATTTAACCGATTTCATTGTGCAATCTATATAAGGCCGATAAACCCCTTTACTCATATAGCCACCACCTTCGTAAACGCCAACTAATTTATTGTTTGCTTCTGTTGCTGGTGTTGGGATGGGGGTAAATTTATTAAGCATATTTTTCCATTTGCCTTCAAAATTTACCAATGTTGTTATATTGGGTTCCCAAGGTTCAACAGTTAATGGGTAAAAGTCTTCAACACTTACTTCTGAAGTATAATATTCATCACCTAATCCCGCAAAAGCATGCCCGAATTCATGTTGAATCAGAAAATTTGCAACAGAATTTCCAGCTGCAGCAGTACAATAAAAATTATAAATCCCACCACCGCCATATTTTTCGGTATTACACATTATAATAATTTGATCGTAAGCAACATTGGCTAAGGCATCGTGCAAAGTTTTGTTTTCTAATGTCATCAGATAACGGTCTGAGTTAATTGTATTAAAACTGCAACCAACAGCCGTTTTTACATAAAAAGTATCATTTGGATCGGTAATTCCCGATTGAGATGAAATGGCTGCTACACCCCAAATATTGATTTTGTTTGCATTTTCGTTAAACGGATTAGCTTGAAGTAAATATTTGTTAAATTTTTCAAAATCCTTTCTCATTTTATCCATTTCGTTAATGGTATATCCATCTGCAATAATCGCAATATCAAGATTTTCTGAATTTTCTCCTGAATAATGCAGGGCATTTATTTCGAACTTATTTTGTTTTGGTTTTAAAATAAAATCTTTTTTTTTGTCAATAAACATGCTTTCAACATTTTGCCAGTTGTTCAAAGTGTCTCTGCTTTGAAAAACCAGTTTTACCACATTTTTGGGGTAGGGTATAAGTACTGTTTCTGAAAAATTTCCACAACTACTTTTGCCTTCATTCGTTGTACGCCATTCGGCAAATAAACTTGAATAGGCTCTTGAATAAACTAAAGCACCAGATACTGTATCATAAACCATTACACGAAATTTTCCATAATCAAAGGTATCAATCAAATTTATTTTAGAACCAGCCCAAACATTTTTCTCAATCAACTCGTCTATACGATAGTATTCATGAATAAAATTTCCTGAGTGAAAATAATCTATTCGTAAACTCTTGTTTTCAAAATAATTGCTAAATTGCGCAAATCCTTGTATTGAAAAGTAAATCAATACGATTAAAAGTAAAAATTTTTTCATTGTTTTTGAAAATTTAAAATGCGAAAATAGTTTAAATTTTATTAAAATGAAGTTTGTATTTAAATTATTTATAATTTTGTACTGTAAATTTATAAAAATGCAAAAAGTAAATAAAATAGGTTTTCCAAGAAAGATTCTTCTTTTAAACATAAAGGACAGAGATAGTTTTGTTCTGTAAATCCCGTTATTCTATATTTTTTAAATTATTATTTTCATTCAATTTACAAACATAAAACTATACAAAAATGAATTTACCATTTGCAGAATCATACAAAATAAAGATGGTTGAACCCATCAGAAGAAGTACTCGTGAAGAAAGAGAACAATGGATTAAAGATGCCAAATACAATCTTTTTAATTTAAGAAGTGATCAAGTTTATATTGATTTGCTAACAGACTCAGGTACAGGTGCAATGAGCGACAGACAATGGAGCGAAATGATGCTTGGTGACGAAAGTTATGCCGGAGCTTCTTCTTACTATAAAATGAAAAATGCGATTAACAATATTCTTGGTTTCGAGCATTTTTTACCCACACATCAAGGAAGAGCTGCTGAAAATGTATTGTTTTCAGTATTGGTAAAAGCTGGAGATTTTGTTCCCGGAAATTCTCATTTCGATACTACCAAAGGTCATATAGAATTTCGTAAGGCAAAAGCAATGGATTGTACTATTGATGAGGCTTTTAATACTGAAATTTTCCATCCTTTTAAAGGAAATATCGATTTAACTAAGTTGGAAAACGTTTTAAAATCAGTTCCAACCGAAAAAATTCCTTTTATTATCGTTACGGTTACTTGTAATTCATCAGGTGGCCAGCCGGTTTCAATGCAAAATCTTAGAGATGTAAAACAGATGGCAGAAAAATATGGTAAGATCGTAATTTTCGATTCAGCCCGTTTTGCAGAAAATGCCTATTTTATTAAAATGCGTGAGGAAGGCTATGCAAACAAATCTATCAAAGAAATTGTGAAAGAGATGTTTACATATGCTGATGCTATGACCATGAGTAGCAAGAAAGATGCTATCGTTAATATGGGCGGGTTTATAGCTATGCGAAATGAAGAATTGTGGCGTCAGGCAAGTGTTTTCAATATTATGTTTGAAGGCTATGTTACTTACGGTGGTATGTCGGGTCGCGATATGAATGCATTGGCTCAGGGACTTGATGAAGGAACTGAATTTGACTATTTAGAAACTCGTATCAAGCAAGTTGAATATTTAGGTTCGCGTTTAGAAGAATTTGGTATTCCATTCCAGAAACCTGTAGGCGGCCATGCAATTTTTATTGATGCAAAAAAAATATTACCAGTTTTACCAAAAGAACAATATGTTGCACAAACCTTAGGTGTTGAATTGTATTTGGAAGCTGGTATCAGAGGCGTTGAAATTGGTACATTATTAGCTGACAGAGACCCTGTTACACGCGAAAATCGTTATCCAATTTTAGAGCTTTTGCGTTTGGCAATTCCACGCAGAGTTTACACAAATAACCATATGGATGTAGTTGCAGTTGCTTTGAAAAATGTTTTTGATCGTCGTAACGAAATAACTTCAGGTTTAAGCATTGTAAGAGAGGCTCCTATAATGAGACATTTTACAGTTGAAATGGAAAAAATCTAATTTCAAACAAAATTTAATATTTAAAGACGATGCAGGTAAAAAATCAGCATCGTCTTTTTTTTAGAAAATAAAATTAACTAATATTAAGTGTTTTATAAAAACCATACAAATGGAAAAAGCAAAAAGATATCAAAGAATTTATAATCAATTGGAGCAATTATTATTAAAGTGTGATGATCAGGAAGCCAGAATGAGTTCTGTTGTGGCAGTATTGCATCATAAAATGGAAGGATTTTTCTGGACAGGATTTTATTGTTTGCGAAATGAAAAATTGATAGTGAGAACATATCAAGGCCCAGTTGCTTGCATGGAACTTAAAAAAGATACCGGAGTTTGTTGGGCTGGAATTAATCAACAAAAAACCATAGTTGTTCCTGATGTTGAGCAATTTCCAGGACATATTGCTTGTGATTCACGCTCTAAATCAGAAATTGTTGTTCCTTTAAAAGATAAAATTGGTAATATTATTGGTGTTTTGGATGTTGATAGCACAAGTTTAAATACATTTGATGATATTGATGCCGAGTGGCTCGAAAAGATCGTAGAATTGATTTAAGAAGGATTCTGAAAATTAGATTTTTCGAGGCGAACGAGATTTAAAACCTTAGTTTATTGAAGTAAATAATGACTTTAAAATTAGAGTTCTACGATGAAAAAGCAATTTTTAGAAATTCCGTTAATTTTCACTTCATATATTACCCAACCCTTTCAATTTTAACTCGTCTAAATTGAAACTATTAATACACACTTAGTTAACAACTGTTTAACATGCAGTAAATGAATAAGATTATAATTTTACATTATTATATATTGATTTGCTAATTTGTTCATTTAAAACAGATTGTAAGTTAAATCTAAATTAAAACTTTATCAAAAATGAGAAAACTTTACTCTTTTTTTATGTTGTTGGTTTGCACATTGCTAACTACTGTAAGTGCCCAAATTATCAAAACGGGGAATTCTGAAAAAACAAATTTACACCTTAAAGAAAATTCAGCAACCCGATTTGTTGTAAGAAATTCTGTTTCAGAACTTAATATAGCAACCGTTATTACTGACAAAGGAATGTTTTCAAAAATAGAAATGCCAGGATATACAGCCGGTAATGAAGTTGGAAAACCTGAATTGCCAGTTTTAAGAAATTTGATTGAAATCCCTTATGGAGCTAATGTAGTTGTAACTGTAAAAAGTGCTGAAGTTAAGACGTTTAGCCTTACTGCTTTGGGATATAGTAGCAAATTGATACCTTGCCAACCTCCTGTATCTAAAAGTGATAAAGAAAAGAAACCTCTGCAATTAGATCAAAATGAATATGCTAAAAATCAATTGCTTTCGTTACCTCTTGTAAATGTTGAATATTTAGGAAATATGCGAGGAGTAAGAATTGGCCGCTTAAATATTTCACCAGTTCAATACAACCCAGTTAGTAATACAATTAAAGTTTATACAAATATTGAAGCAGAAATTAAATTTGAAAATGCAGATTTAGCAACAACTAGCTCTGAAAAAAGCAAAAAATTCTCGCCTTATTTCAGTAGTTTTGAGTCCAAACTATTAAATTCAACTAACAAATCTGTTTTTAAAGATTCAATTTCAAAATATCCAGTAAAATATGTAATCGTTTCTGATCCAATGTTTCAGTCAGCATTACAGCCATTTGTACAATGGAAAACAAAAAAAGGGTTTAAGGTAATAGAGGCTTATACCAATAATACATCAGTTGGAAATACTACAACTTCTATTAAAAGCTATCTGCAATCATTATATAATGCAGGTACAGCCTCAGATCCAGCACCAACTTATGTGTTGTTTGTGGGCGATGTTGCCCAAATTCCTTCTTTTGCCGGAACTACAGGCACTCATGTAACTGATTTATACTATTGTGAATATACAAACGATTTTTTTCCTGAAGTTTATTATGGAAGATTTTCAGCTCAGAATGTAAATCAGTTAACACCTCAAATTGACAAAACGCTTCAATATGAGCAATATCTTATGCCAGATAAGTCTTTTTTAAATAATGTAGTAATGATAGCTGGTGTTGATGCAACGTGGGCTCCTGTTCATGCTAATGGTCAAGTAAATTATGCAACTTCTACATATTTTAATACAGCAAATGGATTTAACTGTAGTAGTTATTTGTATCCAGCATCACAAAATAGTGCAGCACAGATAATTCAAAATGTGAGCAATGGAGTTGGTTTTGTAAATTACACTGCACATGGAGGATCTGATGGTTGGGTTGATCCTTCATTTAATGTTACAGACGTTGCTGGTTTACAAAATGAAGGTAAATATCCATTAATGGTTGGAAATTGTTGTGTATCAAATAAATTTGATGTTTCGGAATGTTTTGGCGAAAGTTTATTAAGAGCTAGTAAAAAAGGAGCTGTTGGATATATCGGAGCTTCAAATAATTCAACTTGGGACGAAGATTTTTGGTGGGCTTGTGGTGTAGGAACCGTTATTGCAAATCCAACTTATGCCCAATTAGGTTTAGGAGCATTAGATCGAATTATGCATACTCATGGAGAACCATTTTCTCAATGGTATGTTTCTCAAGGACAAATGATTAATGCCGGAAATCTAGCAGTAAGTCAGGGTTCTCCTTCAAGTTATGATTATTATTGGGAGATATATCATTTGATGGGCGATCCCTCTTTGATGCCATATTTTAAAATCCCAACAGTAATGAACGCTACTTATATGCCAATATTACCACTTGGAAACACTTCATTTACAGTTAATACCGAAGCATATGCCTATGTTGCCATTTCGATGAATGGTGTATTAAAAGGTGCTGCTTTAGCTGATTCATTGGGTGTAGCTGTAGTTAGTTTGAGTCCTATATCAAATCCGGGAACTGTTAATCTTGTTATTACCAAACAAAATCGTCAGCCAATTATTACTACAATTCCTGTTGCAACACCAACTGGTCCTTATGTTAATCTGAATAATTATCAGCTAACTGATGCTTCTGGAAATAATAATCAGGCAGCTGATTATGGTGAAATAATAAAAATAGATGTAAATCTAAAAAATATTGGTGTGGCAGTATCAAATAATGTTACCGCTACTTTATATTGTAATAATCAGTATATTAATATAACTGATAGTACCGAAATTTATGGAAATATAAATGCAGGAAATGAAAAAAGCGTTACTTCGGCTTATACGTTTAAAGTTGCTGAGTTAATTCCAGATCAGAGTATTGCAAATTTTACACTTAAAATAAAAGACAATTTAAATAATATGTGGAATTATAACTTTAATATTATTTTAAATGCTCCAGTTTTGAATATAATAAAAATGTCAATTTTAGATCCTTCACCAGCAAACAATAATGGCAGATTGGATCCAGGCGAAACAGTTTCTTTTAAATTTGAAGTAAATAATTCTGGTCATGCTGATGCATTAAATACAACAGCCGTATTAAATTCACCAACCTCATTTTTAACTATTAATAATCCAACTATCAACTTAAATAGTTTTGCAAAAGGCAGTACAAATCAGTTAACATATACAACTACAGCAGCTAATTCCTCTGCAACAGGAGATAGTTATTTGCTTAATTTTAATTTAAATTCGCAGCCTTACTCAGCTCAGCAGTCATATAATACTTTTATAGGCATGATGGCTGAAAATTTCGAAACGGCTAATTTTTCAAAATATAATTGGGATACTATAGATTCTAATCCATGGACAATTAGCAATACTGGCTCCTTTGAAGGCGGAAATTGTGCTAAATCTGGAACTATTTCTGATATGGATACTACAGCTTTTTCTATTTATATTGATGTTTTAACTAACGATAGTATTTCTTTCTACAGAAAGGTTTCTTCTGAAAATAATTATGATTACTTGAATTTTTATATTGATAACAATAAAGCAGGACGTTGGGCTGGTGTTAAATCCTTGGCTAGAGTTTCTTATGCAATTACTCCTGGTCACCATTTGTTAAGATGGGAATATGTAAAAGATCAATCAACAGCTTCTGGTAGCGATTGTGCATGGGTTGATTTTATTGTTTTTCCTGCAATTCAGTCGTTTGTTGGTGTTGACGAACCTAAAATATCAATTATTAGTGATTTTAGAATATACCCAAATCCGACATCTGATAATATCAATCTGAATTATACATTACTTGATGAAAATTCAGCTGTTTTAAGAATATTTAGTTCAAATGGTCAATTGGTTTATAAAGAGGAAATAGACAAACAGTCAGCAGGTAATTATACTACAGCAATCAATACATCTTATTTAAATAGGGGTGTTTATTATTTAACATTACAGTCAAAAAATCAAATACTTACACAAAAATTAATACTTACTAAATAATTTTTTAGTTTTATGATAAATAAAAAAAATATTTTAACCATTTGCTTATTGTTAAGTATATGGTTTGTAAATGCCCAAAGTATATTTACTAAAAAGAATAATGATATTGCTAAAATTCAGCTGATATCTTCTGATTTAGAAACATCAATCGTAAAACTCTCTTTTGATAATTTTCAGACCAAAGACATACAAACAATCAAAGGTTTATCCAAACAATTGTCATTAAAAGGTGCAGTACCTATGCTGTTAGCTGGAGCTCCTGAATTATTGAGTGTATCTGCTTCGATTATAATACCCGACAATGCAGAAATGGATTTGAAAGTAATTTCTGAAAATTTTACTGATTATCAGAATGTTAATATTATTCCTTCAAAAGGAAATCTTAAACGAGATATTAATCCTTCTTCCATTTCTTATGTTTTTGGCAAACAATATCTTGTAAATGAGTTTTTTCCTGGCAAATTGGCAGAGTTGCAAAAACCATATATTTTAAGAGATTATCGTGGTCAAACCATTCGTTTTTATCCATTTCAATATAATCCGATTACTAAAGTTTTGAGAGTTTATCATACTTTAACTGTAAAAGCTACCAATATTGGTATTAGTAATTATAATAATTTGCAGAGAACCAAAGTTTTCTCTAAAGTTGATGGTGAATTTCAAAGTATTTATAAATCCCAATTTATCAATTTAAATTCAGGGAATAGTAAATATACTCCAGTTGAAGAAAGTGGTAAAATGTTGATAATATGCCCAGACCAATATATGTCTTCTATGATGCCATTGGTAAGATGGAGAAATATTTCTGGTATTCCAACTCAAATTGTAAGTGTTACAACAGCAGGAGGTACAAATACAGCAATCAAATCATATATTTCTAACTATTATACTACTAATGGATTAACGTATGTAATTTTGGTAGGAGATGTTGCTCAAGTACCAACTTTTACTGCTGGTGGAGGTGGTTCAGATAATACATATGGGTATTTGCTTGGTAATGATCATTATCCCGAAATTTTTGTTGGTAGAATTTCTGCAGAAAGTTTTGTACATGTGAGTACTCAGGTTCAAAAAATATTGACTTATGAAATGAACCCATCTAATGGAAATGGATGGTTAAATCGTGGAACTGGAATTGCTTCATCTGAAGGGCCAGGTGATAATAATGAATATGATTATCAGCACATTCGCAATATAAGAACTAAATTGTTGGCATACGAGTATGCAGCTTGTAGCGAGTTATATGATGGTAATCAAGGAGGAATTGATGCAAGCGGTAATCCTACAACTGCAATGGTTAGCAATGATGTAAATAATGGAGTAGGGGTTATGTATTATACTGGACATGGTTCTGATAATTCATGGGTAACAACCGGATTTTCAAACACTCAAGTGTCATCATTAACAAATACAACCGCTTGGCCATTTATTTTTTCGGTAGCTTGTGTTAATGGAAATTTTACTACAGGCACTTGTTTTGCAGAGGCTTGGATGAGAGCAACCTCTAATGAAAAACCTACTGGTGCAGTTGCAACATTGATGTCAACTATCAATCAAAGCTGGAATCCTCCGATGTACGGACAAGATGCTATGATAGATATTCTTACAGAAAGTGTTCAGGGTAATATTAAAAGAACTTTTGGCGGAATCTCGATGAATGGTTGTATGAAAATGAACGACCAATATTCAACTCAGGGGGATGATATGACAGATACTTGGAATATTTTTGGAGATCCAGCACTAATGGTTAGAACAGATACAGCTAAACCAATGAACGTTACACATAATTCGGTGGTATTTATAGGTGCTACTACTTTTGCTGTAAATTGCAATGTGGAAGGTGCTAGAATTACTTTGAGTATTAATGATTTGGCTATTGGTTCTGCTTTGGTAAGCAATGGCGTTGCTAATATTTCATTTGCTGCATTAGCAAATATTGATAGCATTAAAGTAGTGGCAACTGCTTATAATAAAATACCTTATATCGGAACTGTTCAAATAATTGTTCCTTCTGGTCCATTTATTCAATTAAATTCAAATCAGATTATTGACATAAGTGGTAATAACAATAATTTAGCTGATTACAACGAAAATATTACATTAAATATTGATTTGAAAAATTTGGGAGTTGCAACAGCAAATAATGTTATAGCAACAATTTCAACTACAGATACATCTATTGTTATTACCGATAATCAACAAAGTTGGGGAAGTATAAATGCAGGTGCTACGATTACTCAAAATAACGCTTTTGCTGTTTATATCAAAAACAATGTTACTGATCAACATTTGGTTAATTTTACAATGACAATTACCGATGCGTCTTCAAATACTTGGAATGCAAGTTTTGGATTAATGGTTAATTCTCCACAATTGAGCAGTAGTAACTTCATCATAAAAGATAGTATTATTGGAAACAATAATGGCAAGCTAGATCCAGGTGAAACAGCAGTAATTATTATATCGTCTTCAAATATTGGACATAGCAATTGTCAAAATATTAGTGGTTTACTAACCTCATCAAACAATTTTGTTAGTATTATCGGTTCAAATACATCAAATTTTACTAACCATAATTTAGGACAAAACTATTATGCATCATTTATAATAAAAATAGATTCTTCGGCTCAAATTGGAAGCAATGCCGAATTTTTATATAAACTTACTTCCGGATTTTATCAATCTCAAACATCATATATTCAGGCTATTGGACTAGTTAATGAAGATTTTGAATTAGGAAATTTCACCAAGTTTAATTGGACTCAAGGAACTTACCCATGGACAATAATTACTGCAAATCCATATGACGGATTATATTCTGCCAAATCAGGAGTAATTTCAAATAATAAGACTTCGGTTTTATCATTAATGGTTAATGTTACCGCTAATGATACGATTTCATTTTTCAAGAAAACTTCTTGCGAAACTTCTGCCCCAAATACACCCGCTTATGATTATCTCGAATTTTTTATTGATAATACTTCAATGGGGCGTTGGGATGGAGAAACTCCATGGTCAAAATCTACATTTTCAATTAGTGCCGGCGTTCACACTTTAAAATGGCAATATAAGAAAGATAGTTATGGTGTTGCAGGCAGCGATTGTGTTTGGATTGACAATATTAAATTTCCGGCTGGATTTGTAAGTAAAGCTCCACTAAGCTGTATTTTAACAGCTTCTGATGATACAATTTGTGAAAACGAAAGTGTTCAATTAATGGCAAGTGTTAATGGTGGACTTGGAGGAAATATTTATAATTGGGTAGCAAATCCGACAGCTGGTAATATAAGTGGAGCAAATCCAACCATTAATCCTTTGCAAACAACTACTTATAGCTTGACAGTTTCTGATGTTACAAATGCAAATGCAAATGCAAATATTACAATATTTGTTATACCAGCTCCAACTCCAGCAAATATAACTCAATTGGGTAATCAATTGGTTTCAAGTTATACGAATAATAATCAATGGTTTAATGAAAATGGGGTAATTGCAAATGCAACTTCCAGTACATATATTCCAACAAATACAGGTACATATTATGTGAAAATTTTAAATGCAGAAGGTTGTTATTCTCTTGCATCTAATTCTGTTTATGTTGGGTTTACAGGCATAGAAAACAATAACTCTGAGGAGATAAGAATTTATCCAAACCCGTTTGATAATGAGTTTGTTATTAATTTCAATACAATTGAATTGACTCAAATTAGTATTTATAATTCTGTTGGACAAATTGTTGAAAGTAGAGAAGCCACAAAAGCTGAATATATAAAAATAAATACTGAAAATTATAATAAAGGCGTTTATTATATTCAGTTGAAAGCAAATGATATAACAATAACTAAAAAGATAGTAAAAGTTGATTAACTTTTGATTTGAAATAAAAAAGCCTGACGAAAGTCGGGCTTTTTTTTATGCTTTAATCTTTAATAAGATGACTTTCTTTGAGAAGGTTTAAATCTTTTCCAACTTTATAATTCATTTTAAATAAATCTTCTTCTGTTGGTTCTTTTTCCGTTTTTATTAAATAATATTCTTGTATTAATCTAGCTAACAATACACAAGCTGAGCAATTGTGAGAAAATGGTTTATAAATGTCTTTATAAGGTTCATAAATAATCTCAGACAATTCGAAAGCTTTTTTCTCAGCAAAACAAGAGCTAAGATGATCATTAAAATTATTAATAATTTGTAACAAACTGTTATTGTTAATATTACCCAAGTTCTCTAACCCCAATCCATACATGCACGAACGTACGCCTCCGTTTGGAGAAATAGTAATCATATTGGGCTGATAAAAACCTTTACCTTTACATTGAC
>CAZWRD010000016.1:0-34852 GCA_964636105.1 uncultured Bacteroides sp. | reverse complement strand
AGTATACGCGCCAGTAACGACCATTTTACCATTCAACAAATTCATGCTTAAGTTCTTCATTGATACAGTTTCATCTTTAACAGATATAATTCCGTTAACCTTTTCCATTTCCATTTTTTCATAAATCAGCTTACCAAAATCAGCTTGCATGTAAAAATCAACATTGGCAGGAATTTTGACAATTGTCATCGGTTTTGCAGAGCTATCATTGGTTGTTGTAGTCTTTTGAGCAGTTGCAACATCTTTTGGCATTAAATCATTCAAATTAAAATATTTCGAATTTGTAATAAGCTTTCCTTTAATGGTTTCATCATTAAGCCAGTAAGCAATGTAATTTTCTAGTTTCCCTTTGGCAGAAAAATCATTTTTACCAATCAACATATCAAATTGAGCTAAATCAAGATATTGCGGTGTAAAGTTCAAACGAGCAGCCTGAATATCAACTCCCTGAGGGAAATCTTTACTTTTATATTTCAGTTTCTGTAAATCTAAAAAACCTTCGGCAATAAACTCATTGTATTTTTGTTGTTGTAAAGCAGAAATTTTACCTTTCATGCTAATATCTGCTTTAAAAAATCCATTCAAATCCTGTGCTTCTTCCATTGGGTAAACTTGTTTAACACTGGACAAATCCATAGAGCCTTTGATATTCATATTAATAGCAGGATCAGATATAGGAGTGCTTAAAAACAACCTCATATCCATTGGATTACCAGCAAGTTCAATGTGAAATTGAGAAATATCTATAATTGTATTGTCAGCACTACCTCCTTTGTTGTTGATTTTCATAGCAATATTTACATTATCAACTGATTTTGGCAATGCGGGATATTTAAACCTTCCATTAATAACCTGCATATTCAATGCAAATGCAGGTAACTGATTCATATCTTTATAGATACCTTTAAAAAAACCATCAAGCCCCAGTTTCCCTTTGCAATCTATTTTATCAAAATCTTTGGCATACAAAGCGGGAACCATCGATAAAATATTCTTGAAGTCGGTTTTGTCGGTTTTTAGTTTGATATCCATATCGTAACCACCATCTTTCAACATGGTAAAAAATCCTTCAAACTGGAAAAACAATTGGTTCAAACGACTTGAGTTTTCCGCAAAAGTAAACTTCATATTTTTCATATCCATTCCCATATCCAGCTTAATATCAGCATCAGATTTGTTTAAATAACGCACACCGCCGTAATCTACATCCAGATGTTTGATGGTAGTTGAGGTTTTCAGAGTAGTTATATCAGCTGTCATATCGCCTTTTGATGTGTGATCCAATCCATCGAGCATCATATAGAAACCCATTGAAGCATCGTCATAAACAATATGAGCATTCTTTAATTCAATTTTCTGGAAAGCCATCTTAAAACTAGAAGGTTCACTTGGAGCTTCCGCAGGTTTGGTCGTATCTTTTTTGGTAATATCCCAATTTACTTTGCCGTTTTTCAGCCCTTTAAGTAAAATACGGGTATCGTCAGCTTCTATCTTTTTAATTTTATATTCGCTGCCACCAAAAACGCTCATCAAATCAATAGTAATATATAGTTTTGGTACTGAAGCAAGTGTGTCACTTTTAAATTCTTCTACACCCACTACACTCAAACCTTCCATACTTAATGAAAAATTGGGAAAGCTTCGGAAAAGTGAAAGTCCGAAATCATTGAAATCCACTTTGGCATTCAAGGTTTTATTAGTTTCCTCTTTTAGTTTTTTAACAATAGTTCCTTTAAACATAAAAGGTAACAAAATAATTAGTATCAGCAAAATGCCCAATACTATACCAGAGATTTTAAGTATCTTCTTCATTTTCAAACTATTTAAGATTTTATTGAATTTTTGGTTATTAAAACAAAAGTAGTAATAATAAACAATTAAAGGATAAAAAAATGGCAAAGATTTATTATTAATACCTTAAATTCGCAAATAAAATTTTATAGTAAACGAATTACACGAATTTTTATAAAATAATCAAAAGACCACAAAATCTGCAACTTTCTATAAATAAAAACACTAATAAAAAAGAGTATTCTAAAGCAAATATCTTAGTGGCAACATTAACCACTCAAAAAGTTTTTCAATTTGTGGTCGATTTTTCCATTTAAAATAGTCAAATTCCTCACAATCAATCATTGTTTTCGAAATATGTTCTCTTATTGCAATATTTGTTATTTCGTCTTTACCTACCAATGCAATCTCATATTGATATCTGAAACTTCTATAATCAAAATTTGGAGACCCAATTGAAAACGTTTCATTATCTATCAATAAACACTTAGCATGCAAGTTATTAGCGGTATAAAAAAGGATTTTTACATTTTTTTTGAAATACATACCTAAGTATTTGTTTCTTAGCAAATCTACTAATTTGACATCAGAGTTTTTAGGTACAATTATTTTCACATCTACACCTCTTTCTCCAGCATCCAACAATGCTTTTCTAAGTTTATAACCTGGCAAAAAATAAGGTGTTTCAATTAAAATTTCGCTTTTTGCTTTATATATTAACTCTGTATATCTCTTTCTAATTCTTTGATGATAAATGGATGGGATATCTTGAATAATTTGATAATCACCAATTTTTATAGTCTTCTTAAATGAAAATTTATTGAAATTATATTTTTTGTAAATTTTAAAGCTATCTATAAAAGATTTTTTAAAATAATAAGATAAATCTCCTACAATTCTAAGTACAGATTCTCGCCACATTAAACTATATGACGTGTAATTTGATGAACCTATATAAGTTATTTGATTATCAATTATCAACAATTTTCGATGATTTCTTCGATGATTTTTAGTAAAGAAATCAATAAAAAATTTAATTTTCTTAAAATATCTTACTTCACCTCCACTATTAATAATTGGTGAAAAAAAATTAATAGAAGCAGATGTTCCCCATGAATCAACTAAGATTTTTATTGTTAAACCTTGCTTACATTTATTCGCCAATGCATCTCTAAATTTCATCCCAATGGCATCTTCATTTATACGATAAGTTTCTAAATATATTGAATCTTTAGCTGCTTCAATATCTTTTAGCATTGCTGCATATAGAAGCAAGTTATCATCATATAAATCAGCTTTTTTGTACATGCAAATATCCTTTAATACCTAATAAATTTGTTTTACAAAGCTAATAAAAAAAGATTAGTTTTCTTGGTAAATTATTTCTCTTTTTAATTTTTAAGTAAATTTAGCAATATACAACTGTCATTCAATAATTTAAAATAATAATGGATTTTTATATGGATTACAATTTTAAAAAAATAACCCTAGTTAGAGTAAATTGGTTTTATAAAAAAAGTTTACCTTTGTAAAAAAAACGTATTATGTTAAAATCAATGACAGGCTTTGGAAAATCAATTTGTGAATTGCCAAACAAAAAAATTTCAATAGAGATTAAGACTTTGAATAGCAAGCAAATGGATATTAATGCTAAAATACCTGTTTTTTATAGAGAAAAAGAAACTGAGATTAGAGCAATTCTGACTTCTCGTTTGGAAAGAGGTAAGGTTGATATGTATGTAAACGTTGAAAACATTGGTGGTTATGCTGAATGTTCTATCAATAGAGATGTAATAAAAGCTCATTATACGGAATTAAAACAAATAGCAACAGAACTCAATGAAATACCAAAAGATTATTTGACTTTATTAATGAAAATGCCAGATATTTATAATACAAATACCGTAGAAATTAATGATGATGAATGGCTTATGTTTAAAACTGTCATTATTAATGCAATTGACAAGGTTGAAGAATTTAGAATTAATGAAGGAAATATACTTACTGCTGATTTTGAAAAAAGAATTGCAATTATTGAGCAACTTTTAAATTCAGTTGAGAAATTTGAAGCATCAAGAATTCAAAACATAAAAGATAAGTTGTGGAAGAATTTAAACGATATGCTAGAAGCTTCAAAGATTGATAACAATCGTTTTGAGCAAGAAATTATTTATTACCTCGAAAAGATTGATATTACAGAAGAAAAAACCAGATTAAAAAAACATCTGGATTACTTTACAAACACCTTAAATTCAGAAAGTTCTCAAGGAAAAAAACTGGGATTTATTTGTCAGGAAATTGGAAGAGAAATAAATACGATTGGTTCGAAAGCGAATGATGTTCAAATTCAACAAATTGTAGTTCAAATGAAAGATGAACTTGAGAAAATAAAAGAACAATTAATGAATATTTTATAAAAAAAGTAATGAAGAAATTATTTGCGGTTTTATGGCTCATCTTTGTTTTTGGAAACATTCAATCTCAAAACATTAAGTATGCTCGCTATGTAATAGATTCTTTATGCTCTCCCACATTATTTGGAAGAGCTTATACTAATAATGGAGCTAATAATGCTGCAATTTTTATTGCTAATGAATTTAAATCTTTTAAACTAAATAGTTTTACCGATAATTATTTTCAGAATTATCAAATTTCAATAAATTCGTTTAGTAAGAAAATAGATTTTGAGATTTCTAACAAAAATTTACAAGCTGGAACCGATTTTATGGTTACTTTATCATCACCTTCTGTAAACTCAACTTATAAGATTCTAAAAATTGATAGTTTAAATGCAAATAGCAAAGCTGATATCGACAAACTAATTAAAAAGAATTTAAAGAATAAAATCGTTTTAATTGACAAGCAAAACATTAAAGACAAAGAAGTTATAAATATTTTTAATTCATTACGAAGTAAAAATTATTTTAATTCGGCTGGTTATGTTTTTATAAACGATGGCAAGCTGAGCTGGGGCACTTCTGATGGGAAAAGTATAAATAAATTTTTCAGAATTAATGTGTTAAGAAAATCATTGCCTTCAAAATTAAAAAAAGCTAAACTCACAATCGAAGCTGATTATTTAACTGATTATCAAAGCAAAAATGTAGTTGCTTATGTAAAAGGCAAAATACAACCTGATTCTTTTTTCGTATTTACAGCTCATTACGATCATTTGGGCCAAATGGGAAAAGATGTTTTTTTCCCAGGGGCCAACGATAATGCAAGTGGGACAGCCATGGTAATGGATTTAGCTAAATTCTATTCAGAAACTCAAAATCAGCCTGATTATTCAATTGTATTTGCTTTGGTTTGTGGCGAAGAATCTGGTTTGCTTGGTTCTCAATACCTTGCAGATAATCCATTGTTTCCATTAGATAAGATTAAATTTTTGATTAATCTTGACATGGTTGGCACTGGAAGCGAAGGAATAACGCTAGTTAATGGAACTAAGTTTGAAACTCAGTTCAAGAAATTTGAGGCAATAAACAAAGAAAAAGGATATATAAAAACAGTTTCGCAAAGAGGCGAGTCATGCAATAGCGATCATTGTCCTTTTTATCAGAAAGGCGTTCCTGCAGTTTTTATCTATGCAATGGGAAGTGAATTTACTGAATATCATAATATTTATGATATTCCTCAAAAACTACCTCTTACAAAATACAATGAAATATTTAAATTACTAACTGATTTTATAAACTCAAAATAATTGTATTTTATTAACAGCTAGCGATTGACAATTGTATTGTTGCAACAGTACCTTTATTTTGAGTGCTTTTAAGACTAATTTCTCCTTTGTTTATTTTAATAAACTCTTTGCAAATATGGAGTCCTAAACCACTTCCTTTCATTTTTTCGCTAGTTAATGTTGTATTATCTTCCCCAATATTAAAAAGCTTTTCAAGTCGTACAGTACTTATCCCAATTCCATTATCACTAATTATTATCCTCATTAAATCATTACTTAACTCTGATCTAACGTTAATTACACCATTATTTGGAGTAAATTTAACAGAATTATTAAAAATACTCCCTATAACAAATTCGATAGTATATTTATCAGCAAAAATATAATGATCTTCAGATACATCTATATTAATCTTGTGCTGTTTTTGTTCTGCTAAATCAACAAAGTTTTTTATACTTTCATACACACAAGTTTTCAAATGGATTTTCACTGTTTTTATTTCTATAATTCCTCTTTGAACCTTTGCCCAAATAAGCAAATTTTCAAGAAGTTTACTTGCTATTATTGAGTTTTGCTTAATACTTTCAGCTATTTCAAAAAGTTGTTCATTACTCAAATTATCAGAACAGCTCGACAGTTTATCAATATTCTCTTTTATAACAAAATAAGGTTCTTTAATATCCTTTGCTATAATTGAAAAGAATTTATCTTTTGCTTTATTAACCTCTTCTAATTTTTGATTTTGTATTGTAATTAATTCGTTCTTTATACTTAAATTTTTATTTGCTTTTTTCTTTAGAATAAAACGATGTATTACAAAAGCCACTATTACTATGCATAAAACGGATATTAGCCTAAAAAGATTTGTAACATTTTTTTGATTTTGAATATGAATTTGTTTAATATATTCTTTTTGCTTCAACACTTGATTCTCTTTTTCTTTCTCTGTAGTTTCAAAATTTACTTTTAATTCTGATACATTTTTATTGTTTTTACTTACAAATAAACTGTCATTAAGTTTTTGGAATTTCTCATAATAAATAAAAGCCTGTTTAAAATCTTTATTAATAAAAGAGTAATTGGAAAGAATTTCATAAGAATCTGCTAATGTTATAATATTGTGTGTTTCAAGAGCTATTGATTCTGCTTTTCTTAAGTATTTATATGCTATTGTATAATTTTTTAACACAAGGTTGCATTCACCCAAATTTTTATAAATGCTTGCAACCAAAAATTTATCTTCTGATTTCAAAGCGTTTGTAAGAGCTTTATTAAAAAAGATTAATGCATTTTGATACTTTTTTAGTTCAGAAAAAGTATATCCAATATTAAGTTGAGTAAGCCCTAGTTGTCTGTAATTTTGAGTATTTTCAAGTAATTTTAAAGAGGTTAATTGATATGCTAATGATTCATCAAATAATTTCTGATTACCTAAAACAATTGCAATATTGTTATTTATTGAGACTTTTAAACTCGTATTTCCATTATTATATTCAATTAGTTTCAATCCCTTTTTTAAATATATTATTGCATTTTCATTATCTTTTAAAGCTAAAAGGATAGTACCTAAATTGCTATAAGATTTAGCGAGCATTAAAGTATCAGCCGTTTTTTTTGCTAGTTCAATAAGTTTGTTCGTATAAATAAACGATTTATTATAATTGCTTATTTTACCATAAAATGCACTAAAATTGAGATATACAGAGGATAATTCTTTGTATTTCCTCTCTTTTTGTAATATTTCAATTAATTGCAATGAGTAATATTCATAACTTTTATTGTCATATAATTTATTATAGCAATTAAGTAGAATATTTAAAAACTTTATCTGATATTCAGTCTCTTTAAATTGGATTGCTAATTTCAAACCCAACTCAGACAATTTAATACTTGAATCAGTAATGGTATTAATTTCTGATTTGCTTTGTTTGAGCAAAAGCTCTAATTTATGTTGATTTGGAAGTAAATGCCTATTTATATTTTCTTTGTTATCAGCACAATAAACAGAAGACTTTGTTGATATTATCAAAAAAACAAATGTATAAATAGCTATTTTGGATAAATAAAAACGCATACTTTTAATTTTTAGGATTGTTAATTATAATTTTAAATACACTTCCTTTGTTTAATTCGCTTTCTGCAAAAATTTCACCACCATTCAATTCTGTAAATTCTTTGCAAATAATTAATCCTAAACCATTTCCTTTCTCATTATTTGTTCCTATTCCCGACTCTTTTGTTTTAAGTTTAAACAATTCTTTTAAATTCTCAGGAGCTATTCCAAGTCCATTATCGATAATAGAAATTTGAGTTGTAGCGTTAATTACTTCAGATTTTATTATTATTTCTCCAAAAGGGTGGGTAAATTTAATAGCATTATAAAACAAATTTCTAATAATTGTATTTAAAGTATATCTGTCAACAAAAATATTGTCGGAAGGGTTAATATCTAATTGTACTTTTATATTCTTCTTTTCCGAACTAATTAAATGAGGTTGAATACTTTCTGTTACCAACTCTCTTACATTTAATAATGATTTATTTATTGAAATAGCTTTGCGTTGTGTTTCAGCCCAATTCAATAGATTTTCAAGAAGAATATGGGTGTTATCTGAAACAGATTTTAGATCTGTTATAATTTCATTTTTATCAATAAAATCAAGACTATCTTTAATTGTCAGATAATCTGAATATTGCTTAAAATAAAAGAAAGGATTTTTTAAATCATGTGCAATAATTGAAAGAAATTTATCTTTGGTAATATTTGCTTCTTCTAGCTGTTCTCTTTGAAATGAAATGAAATTGTTTTTTTCTTGTAAAATAAAATTTGCTGATCTCTTTTTGGTAAATCTATATACAACTAAGAGAATTATAACCAAAATAATTAAAATTGAAATGACATAAATATTACGAGTGTAATTTTGCTTTTTTATTGCTATGTCTTGAATTATATCTTTTTGTTTTAATAATTCGTTTTCTGTTTCTATTTCGCTTGTTTCAAATTGTATTTTAAGCTTTTCAATATTTTCAATACTTTCTTGATTAAATATACTATCATTTATGGCTTTGTATTTTTTTAAATACACATAAGCATTTTCATAATCGTTAACAGACTTATAATACTCAGAAAACAAGCTATATACTTTCTTTTCAATTCCCCAATCCTGCTGATTCCGTAAGATATTAGCAGCTAATTCTAAAAAGTCTTTTGCCTTTTGAAAATTCTTTTTCTCTAAATTCAATTTTGCAAAATTGTAATATAAACTCGCTTGTGAAATTGAAATATTTTGTTTTACAGTAAGCCCAAGTGACTTTTGAAAAAAACCTTCTGCTTCTTTGTATCTTTTTAGTTTAAAGAGAGTTTCTCCAATATTTTCATATGTTGCTATTAAACTAATATTATCATTTATCTTTTTAAGTGTTTCTTCTGATTTAATTAAACAATAAAGCGCTTCTTGTAATTGATTCTTCTTTAGATATATTAATGAAAGATTATTATAGGTAAATGCCACTCCTTTATGTAATTCTTCCTTTAATGCAGTTTTAAGTGATAATTTTAAATAAAATTCTGCTTTATCGTATTTATCAATTCTAAAAAAAAGCAAACCTATATTATTATAAATTCCTGAAATATTTGCACTATCATTAAGAATTTTATAAAGCTTTATTGATTTGTAGAAATATTGCAAAGATTTGTCATAATTATATGTATCTTGATAAACAATTCCTAAGTATGCATTTATATCTGCTATTTTTTTCTTGTTTTTTCTGCTATCAAATATTTCTAATGCTTTTTTAAAATAGTCTATTGAAAGATTATAATTCCTTTTATAATAATTTGCATATCCTATTATTTGATAAAAATCTGGAACAAACTGATTGTTGTTTATTTCTTGTGAAAGTAATAAGCCTTTGTTTGCATATTTTAAAACCGAATCACTATTTGTTGTAAGATAACTTTTGGAAATTTCCAGATAAATTTCAATGCTTTCTGCTTTGCTTTTACGAGGTATTAGCATTTTGAGGCTATCTGCTATTGAAAAAGCTTTTAAATCACTCGAAACAAGCGAAATAAAAGTAACAATAAAAAAAATAATAGCTTTTTTTTGCATTATCAACTGTTTTTTCCAACAAAGAAATATTTTTAGTTTACTAAATAAATTATTTTTACTATAGTTAGTATATCTAAAAAATAATATATCAAGCATTTAAAATATAAATATTTAGTAAAAAAAATTACTTTTTTAATCCTAATATTTTGTCAAATATAATAAAAAAAACCTGTATTCATAAAAGAAAATACAGGTTTTTTAATAAAACAGAAGTAACTGAATTCTAAATCATTATAATTCTACTTATTACTGTTAGCAAAATGAATTAATTCCGATACAGAATAAAGGTTAAGTTTTACCATTATTTGTTTCAATGTTGAATCATACGAATTTAAGGTTAACTTTTGTTTTTTTATGATTTCTTCTTTAGATAAGCCAGAAGCCAGAAAACTTAGAAATTCTTTTTCTTTTTTAGTTAATTGAATAGCCTGATTTAAATCTTCATAGGTATATTCTGAAAGCAATTCCTGAATAAAAATATCAGAAATTTCATTGCTTATATAATTTTTGTTACAATAAACAGAATTTATTGCTTCAATAAGCTCTTCATAAGTACAATCTTTAAGTAGATAGCCTTTTGCTCCTGCTTTAAACATTCCTATAACAAACTCTCTTTCGGTATGCATTGATAATGCAATCACTTTAATTGAATCGGTATTTTGATAAATATGTTTGGTTGCTTCAATACCATTTAAGCCAGGCATTCCGATATCCATTAAAACGATGTCGGGTTTTAACTCCATTGCCATACGTAATGCATCAATACCGTTATCAGCTTCGCCAATTAAGGTGATGTCTTTTTCTCCCTGAAGTAAATTTTTGATACCTGCTCTCAAGATTTTATGATCTTCTGCCAGTAAAACTTTTATGCTCATTTTTTTCTTGATTTTAAGTTTTAGTATAAATTTTATTTTGCAAATATATCTTTTTTCCAGATGCTAAAAAAAAATATTATAAATTTATTCTTCCAATTGATTAAAATTAGAATATTTTCTCCATTTTTCTATTACTAATTGCATGTCTTCTGGTAAATTTGAATCGAAAAATATCTCTTTTCCTGTTGTTGGATGAATAAAGCCCAATGATTTGGCATGCAATGAATGACGTGGAATAATCTTAAAACAGTTTTCGATAAATTGTTTGTATTTGGTATAAGTTGTACCTTTAATTATCTGATTTCCACCATAAGTTTCGTCGTTAAAAATTGGATGTCCAATAAATTTTAAATGGGTTCTGATTTGATGTGTACGCCCTGTTTCTAGTTCGCATTCAATCAAAGTTATATAACCAAATCTTTCCAAAACTTTATAATGGGTTATGGCTGTTTTGCCTGCACTTCCATCGGGGAAAACTGTCATTATTTTTCTGTCGCGTGGATGACGGCCGATATTACCTTCGATAGTACCTTGTTCTTCTTGAAAATCGCCCCATACCAATGCCTGATATTTACGTTTAATACTATGATCGAAAAATTGACGGGCAAGATGAATTTGTGTCATTTCGTTTTTTGCAACTAACAATACACCTGATGTGTTTTTATCGATGCGGTGGCAGAGATATGGTTTGTTTGATTCGCTGAGTTCTTTGCCATTTTTCATTAAATGGAACGATAGTGCATTAACCAAAGTGCCAGTATAATTGCCATAACCAGGATGTACAACCATTTCTGGGGTTTTGTTTACCAACAGCAAATCATTGTCTTCATATATAATATTAACAGGAATATCTTGTGGTATGATTTCAATTTCGCGTGGCGGATATGCCATTACGATACTGATTACATCAAGTGGTTTTACTCTGTAATTGGGTTTTATGGGTTTGTCGTTTACCAGAATATTTCCGGCATGGGCAGCATTTTGAATTTTGTTTCTGGTAGCATTTTCGATGCGAATCATCAGGTATTTATCAATACGCAACAAACCTTGTCCTTTGTCAACCACAAAGCGGTAATGTTCATATAAATCCTGTTCTTCTTCTTCAATTATCAGGTTGTTTTCGTCTTCTGCAAGTATTTGATTTTCTTCTGTCATGAATTTTGTTTATCGTGAAATTATAAGTTTTTTGGTAATTTGGTTTTTGCTTTTTATGTCGGTTATTTTTACAAAATAAACGCCATTGCTTAATTGGTTGATGTTTATTTCATTTTTTAGTTCAGACTGATACTGTTTGTTGCCTAGAATATCAAAAACTTGTAGTAAATATTCGTTGTTTTGTTTGTTTGTTATTGATTGTAATTTTATTTGCAAGTTACCATCTCTTAATGGGTTTGGAAAAATTTCGCAAGCAAAATTGTCTTTTTCAATATTATTGATTCCTAAAAATTCTACTCCCAATATGGGACGTATCATCAGGGAACCTTTTAAGAATGATTGGTTCCAACTTCCGCTTGAGTTATAGAAAATTTTACTTTCGGATGATGTATTTCTGTCGAATCCGATGTTCATATTGTCGTCGGTTGATTGTATGCAACCAACATATATTTTGCCACTTACTTTAAGTTGTCTGTCTAAGAAAAATGTTTGGTATTTATTGAATTCATCAATTACCATTGGCAATGTTGGATTGCTGCTATAGATAGTGTCGCCTGGGATGCCGCTTCCATTATCAGCCCAAACGCAAAGTTTAAAATATTTCAGATTGCTGTTGTTGTATGTTGAGTTGAAAAACATTTGTACTGCTACCAGCGTATCGGTATTATTAAGGTTGAACTGATATGCCAGTTTTGACCCTGCTGGTGTTAATCCGTAACCATTTTCGGCGGTGCCATCATCGTATGCAAAGTAATCATGAAAATTCTGTATAAAGATATTGGTATCGTTTTGAACCCTGAAATCTTGACCTATACCTTCTTTGAAAATATGTCTGATTTCGTATTTTGTTTTGGTGCCAACTGCCTGAGGGAATGTATAGTCAACTGGTGGACGTGAGTGGAAGTTATAGGTTTGAAATCCTGTGGTCCAATATGGATCAATATTGCTGAAACCTCCGTTATAGGTGTGTTCGAGGACTCCACTTTGATTCCAGATTTCGTATTTGTAACTTGATGCATGGGCCACATTGTCGAGATTGCTGAGCAAAACGGTTCTTAATGAATCTTTTAGCTCAGTAGTTACAAACTGGCTGGCTGGCATTGCCTGATAGTATTTAAGGAAAGAAGGTGGTCTTTCGATAAAAGTAAGGTCTTTGCGGGCAGTATCTGTTATGGTTCGGTTTATTCCTAAATAAACGTAATCGATATTCCATTGATCGCAGTTGCCCGACCAGCTAGGGATAATATTGTTGCCAAGGCTACTGTAATTGCGAAAACGGAAACGAAAACCGTTTTTGTAATATTTTGCAGTGTCGTTTACAGGCAGTATTATATATTTAAAATATTTGTTATTGTTTTTATATATTGAATCTAAAATGATTCCTTTGGTGCTCCATATCCTGTTCCAGGTTTGTTGAATTGGTGTGTAAAATTCTAAAACCAACGAATCGTCGGCTTCGGGAGCATCTCCAAGTCGTTCCCAAGCTGCTCCTCTGCCTCCTCCGGGTTGATAATAGAAACTGAAGTATAGCGAATCTGATGGCTTGATAGGTTTTAATACGGGGCTAAATACACTATCGAGCCTAATTGGCTGTGAAGTAAGGGTATCTGCCGAAAATTGTGATACGGTGGCATTTGGATAAATAGTTCCGGATTGATTGAGTGCATCGAAAGTTGCTACTCCGATACTGGGTGGATATATAGCAAATTGAGTGTTGATAAACACGTAGTTATCAGCCCACAAATTGCTATCGGGATATAAAGTATAGTTAGAAAAATCGTCGATAAATGGCAATTTTACCGCTTCAACTGTTGATTTTAGCTTTTGGCGGGCTTGTTTGTTTTTGTTTAATTGCGGATTGGTTCCCAAGGGAAGCAGTATTTCCTGCGACCATGCAATGTTTGCAAATATGGCTATAATTATGAATAAAACTACTTTCTTCATTTGATTATTTTTAAAATTCTGACGATTCTTCGGCTGTTGAATCGTATTTGTAATTATTAATTAATTCGTTAAAGTTTACTTTTTTATCTGATCGATACCAAATATCTATGGTTTGACCCATATTTATTGGTTTTCCGGATCCATAAGCAGGACTTTGACGGAATACCCGCGAATGGATGGTATCTTTGCCATCCATAAATATTTCGCTTCCGATGTTTAATGACGAATTTCTGAGTATTCTCATTACTTCACTTTGTTTTTTTCCTAACAAAAACGGTACCATCATCATTTGTCCGCCAGTTCCTTGTCCTAAAACCAAATCGATACGTGCTCCTTTTTTAATAAATTCGCCAGCTGCGATGGTTTTGCCATTGTATTTTTGTTCGAGTACGGCATTTTTGGCTATATCGGGCTTGTATTCGAGGTTTCCAACTTCCAGATTATAGGTTTCGAGCAAGGAAATGGCTTGTCGTAACGATAAATCGGATAAATCGGGCATACATACTTTGTCGGGTACATCCGAAACCACTGTAAGATAAATGGTTCGGCTTCGTTTTACTTTTGCATTAGGAAATGGATCTTGAGCCATTATGCTGCCTTTGGGGCGTTTGATGTCGTAAACAGAATCAACCACAACAAACTCAAAACCATTGTCGTTGGAGTAATCTTCTAACTCACTTACTTGCATTCCCCTAAAATCGGGCACCGAAAATGCTTGTCCGTGATGAGTATAAAACCTCAACGAAAGTATTATTAAAAATATGCTTGCAAGTGCAATGCCTATTGCCAAAAACAAATGTTTGAAAAAAACTCGGCTTTTCAGAAAATTGATTAAACTCATTTTAGCGTTTTTATCTATGCAATAATGTTTTATTTATGATGCAGTTACAATAACTTAGTTTTACTTAAATTATTGTTTTACATGCTTTGCAAATTTACAATATTTTTTTGTAAATCCGAAACATAAGCCTTTGCATTACCAAGCAGGTTTTAAAAAATTTTTGCAAGCAGTTTTGTTAAGAAAATTCGATAATGAGGTTTTATATATTGAAATCGTAAATAGCTGTAATACAATATTGGAAAGCGTGAAAAAAATGAAAATAATATCACCATTAGCGTAAATAACTTATCAAAAGGAATTTACTTTTTGCAATTAATTACAGACAAAGGAATTGTAAATAAGAAATTTATAGTTATCAAATAAAAACAAAACTGATATAAAAAACCTCAATGAATATAGAAAAACATTGAGGTTTTTTATTTAATCTCTTAAACACCAATTTTTACAAATCCCAAAATTTTTGTATTTTTGCAACATGGCAAATAACGAAGACATATTCAAAAAAATTATAGCCCATGCCAAGGAGTATGGGTTTATATTTCCGTCGAGCGAGATATACGACGGAATGGCAGCCGTTTACGATTACGGACAAAACGGTGTTGAACTCAAAAATAATATCAAATCGTACTGGTGGAAATCGATGGTGCAATACCACGAAAATATTGTAGGTATTGATTCTGCAATATTTATGCATCCAACCATATGGAAAGCTTCGGGTCATGTGGATGCTTTCAACGATCCTTTGATTGATAACAAAGATTCGAAAAAACGCTATCGTGCCGATGTTTTGGTAGAAGACTTTGTTGCCAAAATTCAGGATAAAATCAACAAAGAAGTTGAAAAAGCAGCAAAACGCTTTGGCGAAACATTTGATGAACAGCAATATCTGAGTACCAATCCACGCGTGATGGAATACCAACAAAAGATAGAAACAATCAACAAACGTTTTTATTCTTCGCTGGAAAAGAACGATTTAGCCGATGTAAAAGCCCTTATTGAAGAACTTGGAATAGTTTGCCCAATTTCAGGTACACGTAATTGGACTGATGTTCGACAGTTTAACTTGATGTTTGCTACACAAATGGGCTCTGTAAGCGAAGATTCGGGTCAGGTTTACCTTCGTCCCGAAACTGCACAGGGCATTTTTGTAAATTTCCTGAATGTTCAGAAATCAGGTCGTATGAAAATACCTTTCGGAATAGCTCAAATTGGTAAAGCATTTCGTAATGAGATAGTTGCCCGTCAGTTTATTTTCCGCATGCGTGAGTTTGAACAAATGGAAATGCAGTTTTTTGTTCGTCCGGGCGAAGATTTAAAATGGTTTGAATACTGGAAACAAGAACGCATCAAATGGCATCTTTCATTAGGAATTCCTGAAAAAAAATACCATTTCCACGATCACGAAAAGCTGGCACATTATGCCAATGCAGCAACTGATATTGAATTCGAATTTCCATTTGGTTTCAAAGAATTAGAAGGAATACACTCACGTACCGATTTCGACTTGAATGCACACCAAAAATTTTCAGGTAAAAAACTACAATATTTCGATCCTGAATTAAACGAGAGTTATGTACCATATGTTATTGAAACTTCAATTGGTCTTGATAGAACATTTTTAGCTGTACTAAGTTATGCTTATAAAGAAGAAAAACTTGAAGACGGCAGCGAACGTGTTGTACTGAATTTGCCACCAGTTTTGGCTCCTTACAAAATAGCAGTTTTGCCATTGGTTGCCAAAGATAATTTGCCCGAAAAAGCCCGTGAAATTATGGATAGCCTGAAGGCAGATTTTATGTGTACATACGAAGAAAAAGACTCAATTGGTCGCCGCTACCGCCGTCAGGATGCAGTAGGAACACCTTATTGTATTACTATTGATAATCAAACTTTAGAAGACAATACGGTTACCATCCGCGATCGCGATACCATGCTTCAAGAAAGAATTTCAATTGATAAAATTGCAGAAATCGTAAACAGAAAAATTAAAGGAAATTAATATATTTCAATTAGTTATAGAAAAGGTTTATTTGTAATAACAAGTAAACCTTTTTTTATTTCATCAATCTTTTAGCTTCATTAAGGCTAATTAATTTACCATCTTTAATTGCAATTAAAAATGCGTCAGTAACTCCAAAATCTTTCTGCATCTGAATTTTATGCTGATTAGCATCTTCAAAATTATCAAATTCGCCAACGGCATATTTATACATCAAACCATTGGGAATAACATAAATTTTTTCGGCAATGCTGAACTTCTGACGGTAAAAATCTTCTAGGTTTGATTCTGCTGCACCAGCAATTTGAACTCTTAAAACAAGCTTTTCAGAATAGGTTATAACTGAATTCATTTTGGGTTGAATTGCTATTTTTGCAACAGTGTCCACTTTATTACTATCTTTAACAATCAATGTTTTAGAAACTGAATCCGTTTTCATTTGCATAGCCTTTTGATTGGCATTATTCAACGAATCCATATCAATAATTGTAACTTTGGTTGTTATTTTGCCATTTCCTTTTTTGCTATTTTTATCAGGTTTTTTAAAAGATGTAGCTGCAACTGTATCAGCAAATTTTGAAATTTTTACAGGAGCATAAAAGTTAGTTGTATCAACTTTAAGATCCTCATGTGTAGTTTTAAAAGTATTTAATTGTGCTTTTAAAGCATTGTAGTTCGATTTAAATTCTTCTGTTTCTTTTGCTTTAGTTGGACTAAAACTTTGCTGTTTAAAAGTTTCTTTGCTGTTCAAACAATTTGTAATAAAATCGCTAAAATCATCATAATCTGCCTCATAATAGGATTTTCCAAACAATTCCTTCTGAATACCAGATTGCAAATAAAATTCATACAATGCTTTTTTTGAGTAAGTTCTAAAAAATTTGAATAATACTTTTTCATCATCATCTTTTTTGATTGGATAGATGGAAAAAATCAAATTACTAGTGTTTTTATTAATGCCTTGATTTGTTTTTATAATATCTTCCGAAACAATGTTTTCAATACCTAATTTGTCTTTGTCGAGATTTATAATTCCACTGCAATACACATTCAGATTTACAGAAAAGGGTTTTCCAATCATTGAGATATCTGGAATTAAACTTCTAAGTATCTCTTTATCAAAAACAAAATAACTTGCTATTTTTCTTGTTTTCCAATTCGATTTTAAAGAAGGAAACTCATAATACCCGTCCATGGACATTACAACCAGTAATGCATAACTTTTCTTTTTAAATTTAATTAATTTCAATTCAATTGAAGAAAAGTTTTCTTTTCCAAATTTATATTCCTCAGTTTTTGAAGGAATTACAGTATTGTCGTGTGGAATTTTGTTACGAGCGCTTACCCATTCGCCATTATTTTGTAGCAACCAACCTTTAGCACTTTTTAACTTTGAGGCAGTATCAGAAAATTGAGGTAAGGCAATAGAAATTGAGTCCAAAACCTGAGCATTGGCTAAAGTGGTAAATAATAGTGTAATAAGTATGAAAAAAAGTTTTCTCATCAGGTTATAATATTCTCAAACTACAAACCTACAAATTATTTTAAGAAAAAACACTGTTTTTAAAATAAAATAACTAACAGATACATAAATAAATGATACGAAAATTATTTGTATTGGTTTCGTATTTCAAAAACTTGTAATTATCAGAAATTTATTTGTTTATGCTAAAATCGTTGATGATTTGCAATAATAATTGCGTTACGTTATTCACATTTTTATTAAAAACAGCCAGTACAGCTTCCCAAGAAACAGCTTCAGTATCCATTTTCCAGCAGTCATAATCTGTACTTAAAGCAATTGCAGCATATGGAATTCTGGCTTCTTTTGCCAAAATTGCTTCGGGAGCTGTACTCATATTAATTAAATCGGCACCCCATTGAATAAACATTTTTGATTCGGCTCTGGTTGAAAATCTGGGACCTTCAATTGTAATAATGGTACCTTGATTGTGAATTTTAAAATTCAACGAATTTGCATTTTTCAAAATAATTTTCCTAAGATTTTCATCAAAAGGATCAGCCATTTGAGTATGATTTATATCACCATTTTCAAATTCTTCGAAAAATGTAAGCGCTCTATGTCGAGTAAAATCGATAAACTGATCGGGCACAACCATATGACCGGGTTCAATTTCTTCTTTTAAACTTCCGCAGGCAGTTGTTGCAATAATATGCGTACATCCGGCTTCTTTTAATGCAATGATATTAGCACGGTTATTTACTTGAGTTGGAGGAATACTGTGATTTTTCCCATGTCGTGATATGATAACTACTTCAATTTCATTTATTTTGCCAATAATCAATGGCGAACTCGGCGAACCATATTTGGTTACAATTTCATTTATTTGGTGGTCTTTAAAAAAATTTAATTTTTCAAGTCCCGAACCACCGATAATTCCTAATTTAATCATTTTGTAATATTTTATTAAATGATTTCAAAATTAATGATTTAATGAAAACGAATAACATTTTTCTGTAAAATTTCTTATAGAAGCCAATGTTTCATTCCTCGCTTCAATATATCCCATATGACCAATGTTAAGTATTAGTATATCAACATGATTGCAAAGCATAGCCTGAGCCATCAATTGCTGAAGATTAACTCTATTATCTTGTTTGCCAGCAATAAATAATTTAGGCACATCTATATCAATAAGTACATTTAATTTGTCGGTTCTAAGTTTCATCCCTTGCTGTGCTGCAATAATTGCGTCAGAACTCATATCAATAACATGCGATTGTAATTCTTTAATCTCTTTGTCAAACTTAACAATATTTTCAGGTGCAAACAGTTCTGGAATAAATTGACTTATAAAAACTTTACGGCTACTTTTTACAATCTCACAAGCCCTGTCTCTGTTTTGTTTGGCTTCATCAGAATCTGCAAGAGCATGTGAATGAAATAGTCCCAACCCTTTTATTTTCTCAGGGAATAACTCTGCAAACTGCAAACTGACATAACCACCCATTGAGTGTCCAATAATAACAAACTCCTTAATTTCAATATTTTTGCAGAGTTTATCAATCATATCTGCAGTAATTTCCATAGTTTGAATATCCGCAATTAAGTCGCTTTTCCCATGACCGGGCAATTCAATACACAGAACTTTAAAATCTTTGCTTAATTCACTTGAAAAATCATTCCAAATTTGAACAGATTCCATAAAACCATGCAATAAAACAAGCGTATTACCTTGTCCCTTAATTGTATATCGGATTTTTTTACCGTTATAATCAAAAAAATTATATTCCATTTAAAGATATATTAGATTTTGCAAAATTAGCAATCTGTTGTTTAAAAACAGGCATTGTTGATAAATAATCTTTTAATAAACGATTTTCAAAACTAAAATTTTGTAATTTTGGATAATGGAAGAAAATGTTTTATCAAAAAATAATAAGCGAAAAACAGCACAGAATCTATCTGCAATTCAGAATATTACGGGACAAGGTCGTTTACAGCCACAAGCAATAGATTTAGAAGAAGCTGTTTTAGGGGCTCTAATGTTGGAGCAAGATGCATTAAATTCGGTAATTGATATTTTAAAACCCGAGTTTTTTTACAAAGAACAACATCAAAAAATTTATGAATCCATAATACGCCTTTTTACAAATTCGCATCCTGTTGATATTTTAACAGTTACAAATGAATTAAAAAGTAATGGAGAATTGGAATTTGTAGGTGGGGCTTATTATATTACACAGTTAACCAATAGAGTAGCATCTGCAGCCAATATCGAATTCCATTCAAGAATTATTTCTCAAAAATACATTCAACGAGAATTAATTAAAATTGCTTCGCAAATAGAACATGATGCCTACGAAGATACCACAGATGTTTTGGAATTGCTGGATCGGACAGAAAGCAGTTTATTATCAATAGGAGAAAAGAATTTCAGAAGCGATTATTCTGATATGCAATCAATTGTAAGAGAAGCTATCAAAGAAATTGAAGCATTGAAAGATCATGAGAATGGATTAAGCGGTGTGCCATCGGGATTTACAGATTTAGATAGGATGACATCGGGTTGGCAAAAAGCCAATTTAATAATTTTGGCTGCTCGACCTTCAATGGGAAAAACAGCTTTTGCTCTAACCATGGCAAGAAATATTGCAGTTGACTTTAAAAAAGCCATCGCATTTTTTTCACTTGAAATGTCAGCAGTAGAATTGGTTATGCGTTTAATATCAAGCGAATCGCAATTATCAGCTGATAAATTAAAAAAAGGGACTTTAGCAGCTCACGAATGGGAACAATTAAATACAAAAGTAAGTTCATTAGTTGATGCACCTTTGTATATTGATGATACACCGGCACTTACAATATTTGAATTGAGAGCAAAATGTCGCAGATTGAAACAAAAGCATGATATTCAGATGATATTTATTGATTATTTGCAATTAATGCAAGGTTCTTCTGAAACCAAAGGAAACAGAGAACAAGAAATTAGCACCATATCACGCCAAATGAAGGCATTAGCAAAAGAATTAAGAATTCCTATTTTGGCTTTATCACAATTAAGCCGTGCAGTTGAAACCCGCGGCGGCAGCAAAAAACCGATTTTATCCGACTTACGTGAGTCAGGAGCTATTGAACAAGATGCTGATATTGTAATGTTTATATATCGCCCCGAATATTACAAAATAGATCAGGACGAAAAAGGCGATACTCGCGGAATGGCAGATATTATTATTGCAAAGCATCGTAACGGACCTGTTGATGAGGTTAGATTAAAATTTATCAATCAATTTGCAAAATTTACTGATGTTGAAAAAAATGATTTTGAAACACCTGATTATCTTAACCCAAATACTAATTTTGACAATCAACCTCAAACTTTTACCATTCCGTCTAAGATGAATGATATGATGGATGACGATGTTGTACCATTTTAATTAAAAAAATAATGTTTAAAAAATTCTTTTTTGTATTTATTCTATTGGCAATAACTCAATTTTCATTTGCTGCTTATATTTTGATTCCGATGGATAACACCCAGAAAAATCATTTGAAAGCTTATGGTATAACCTATTGGGTTTTAAAGAAAGATATTGAAGCTAGCTGGTTATTAAACTATCGCGGTGGTAGTTTTATGTTCAAATACAATGAGTTATTTGAAAAAGAACTAAAAATAAGAGGTGTATCATATCAAGTAATAGCCGATGTTCAAAGCACTGCAATACTACAACAAGTAGCCGATCCAGAGGCAAATATGGATGAAGTAAAATTACATAAAGCACCCAAAATTGCAGTTTATTCTCCTAAAAACAAATTGCCATGGGACGACGCAGTTACTTTAGTACTAACTTATGCCGAAATTCCATACGATATTATTTACGATGATGATGTAATGAATGGTAGTTTACCATTGTACGACTGGTTACATCTTCATCATGAAGACTTTACAGGACAATATGGGAAATTTTGGGCTAATTATCGCAATGCAGAATGGTATCAAAATGATGTAAAATCAACCGAAGAAACTGCCCGAAAATATGGTTTTAGCAAAACCTCTCAATTAAAATTAGCGGTTTCTAAAAAAATCCGTGATTTTGTTTCAGGTGGAGGCTATTTATTTTCGATGTGCTCTGCACCTGATAGTTACGATGTAGCATTAGCATCAGAGCATACTGATATTTGCGATCATATGTTTGATGGAGATCCTATAGCTCCAAATGCACAATCTCATTTAGAATATGACAATTGTTTTGCGTTTAAGGATTTTACTATAGTTACAAATCCAATGGAATACGAAATATCATCAATAGATGCCACACAAACCAGAGGCAGACCTGGACCTGATAAAGATTTTTTTACCCTTTTTGATTTTTCTGCAAAATGGGATTGGGTTCCTGCTATGTTATGCCAAAATCATGAAACTGTGATTAAAGGCTTTATGGGGCAAACAACTGCTTTTAGAAAACAGTTTGTAAAATCAAAAGTGCTAATTATGGGCGAAAATAAATCATTAAACGAAGCTCGCTATATACATGGAGATTTTGGCAAAGGAACTTGGACTTTCTATGGCGGACACGACCCCGAAGATTATGAACATTTGGTTGGCGACCCTCCTACTGACTTAAATTTATTCCCTAATTCGCCAGGTTACAGACTAATACTTAACAATGTATTGTTTCCAGCTGCAAAAAAAGAAAAAAGAAAAACCTAAAATCTAGATTCTTTCTATTGGTTATCGTCTTTATTTTTCTTGTATAAAATAAAATAATCGTAATTCATTATTATTAAGGTAACAAAAATAATAATTACGCCTATCCAGTATTTGAAATCAGAAATTTCGTTATACATTAATAATGTCATTGCCATAATCAAAAATGATAATGCTATGATTTTCAAACGACTACCTAATGTGTTTCTCATAAGTTTATTTATAAATTTAAACTTTACAATATTACAAAAAAAATTAATTCGATGCAGTTTAATTTCTTCTTTTTCTAAAAATGAATTTGGTCTAAAAAAGCTTAAGCTTGATAGGTTTGTAAAACATTTTAGGCTTGTAATCAACAGTTTATGATACTATTATTTGATAACAAACACCTTTATAGACTAGAATCTCATATTGAACATAATTTTTTTATAAATTTGCATAAAAAAAATCAAAATGCGTATTCTGAGTAAATTAATACTAAAACTTTTCGGTTGGAAAGTTATCGGCAAAATGCCCGAAGATGTCAAAAAATGTATTATGGTTGAAGCACCACACACCAGCAATTATGATTTTGTGCTGGGCCGATTGGCTTTCTATCAGTTGGGTATCGATGTTAAGTTTCTGATAAAAAAAGAGCTTTTTAAATTTCCTTTGGGTGGCTTGCTCAGGGCTATGGGTGGCATAGCTGTTGACAGAGGGAAAAAAAACAATATGGTTGATTATGTGGCTGATATTTTTAATAAAACAGACGAATTGGTGGTAGTTATCACGCCCGAAGGAACACGTAAATACAATTCGCACTGGAAAAAAGGATTTTATCACATAGCCGCAAAGGCAAATGTTCCTATATTGTTGGGTTTTATTGATTATAAAAAGAAAGAAGGCGGTATTGGTCCCCGCATTATACCGTCAGGTGATTATGATGCTGATTTCAGAATTATCGAAGATTTTTACAAAGACAAAACTGCCTGCAATCCCGAAATGTTTAATTTAAGTCCGATGTATCGTGATAAAAATAAGACGATTTAACTTGTGTGGTCAATTACAATTTTCCATTTGCCATTAATTTTTCGCCAAAGCAGCGAAAAATAGCCACCTACATTGCCTTTATCACGAGTGAGATTCCAGCTCCCGATAACCATAAGTTGGTTTATGTCGATGTAATGAAAAATAAGTTTGTCGAATTTCAAACTGCCCATAGTTTCCTTGTCGGGATAGGATTTCAGATAATTATCCAACGTTTGCTTCCAGCCGTAAGTTACTCCTTTTTTACTTACAAACATCATTGAATCCGATTGCCAGTAATGCTGCATATATGAAGGAATATCGCCATTATTCCATGCCGTTTCCTGCTCTTTCAGCAAATGTTCTACTTCTTTAAATTCTTTATGGTTTTGCCCAAAAGTGTTTAGTGTAAATAGGATTACAAAAGCGAAAGCCAAAAGTCTTTTGAAACCCGACATATGGTATAATTCAAACTTCATAATTCTTGATTCAGATTTCTTATTCATATTTGAATTTTTCAATATCTCTTCTTTCGCGTTTGGTGGGTCTTCCAACACCACGGTCGCGTTTTTCAAAATTCGTTTTTCTGGCTAATCTCAATCTCTCAATTTCTTCAGTTGGAGTTTGATCTTCAACAAAATCAACTACCAGTTTTGCCGATAAGCGTTTGTCGAGCAAATCTTTAACCAAAAGTATTTTCTTTAACTGATCAATACTAACTTCAATAATTTCGCCAACTTTCACATTGTGCGAAGCCTTAACCGGATTGCCATTAATCTTTATTTTTCCGGCTTTGCAATCTTCAGTCGCCAGATTGCGGGTTTTGTAAATCCTTACACACCAAAGCCATTTATCAATGCGGACTTCCATAAAAACTATTTCTGTCGGAAATACAGTACAATAGGAGAACCTGAAAAATCGTACAATTCTCTCATTTTGTTTTCAACATATCTTTTATAAGGATCTTTTACGTATTGTGGTAAATTGCAAAACAAAACAAAAGTGGGGTAAGGAGTGGGTAATTGAGTTATGTATTTTATTTTGATATATTTACCCTTATGTGCAGGTGGAGGATTTTCAGAAAGTAAGGGAAGTAAAATATCATTTAACTGCGAAGTTGTAATTCTTTTTGCACGGTTTTTATAAACCTGATTTGCAGTTTCCAGAACTTTAAAAATTCTTTGTTTACTGGGTACCGAAGTAAAGATAATGGGAACATCGCGAAAAGGTGCTATCTTTTCACGTATTTTTTCTTCGAATTCTTTGTGTGTATTGGTTTCTTTTTCAATTAAATCCCATTTGTTTACAACAATAATTGCTCCTTTGCGGTTTTTCTCTATCAAGCTGAAAATATTCAAATCCTGAGCTTCCAGACCTGTAGTGGCATCTATCATCAGAATACAAACATCACTGGCTTCAATAGCTCTTATCGAACGCATTACCGAGTAAAACTCTATATTTTCATAAACTTTGCTTTTTTTACGCAAACCAGCAGTGTCAACCAAATGAAAATCGAAACCAAAACTATTGTAACGTGTGTAAACCGCATCGCGTGTGGTACCTGCAATCGGGGTTACTATATTTCTTTCAACTCCAATAAAGGCATTGATAATTGATGATTTGCCAACGTTTGGGCGTCCTACAATGGTAAATTTTGGCAGCTCAACTGCATTTTCATCTACCACATCGGTAAATTCTGCAACAATCAAATCGAGTAAATCGCCTGTACCCATTCCATTAATGGATGAAATACAGATAATTTCGCCCAATCCCAGTGAATAAAAATCATTGATATCTGCCATACGGGCGTTGTTATCAACTTTGTTGGCAACCAAAAATACTTTTTTATTGCAACGACGTAAAAGGTCAGCAACATCTTCATCCAAAGGAGTTAAACCTTCTTTTACATCAACCAGAAAACAAATAACATCAGATTCTTCTATGGCTAAAATAACTTGTTTGCGGATTTCTTCCTCAAAAATATCATCACTATTAATAACATAACCACCGGTATCAATTACAGAAAATTCTTTTCCGTTCCAGTCCGATTTCCCATAATGCCTGTCGCGTGTTACACCACTTGTTGGGTCAACAATGGCATCCCTTGATTCAGTTAAACGATTGAATAGTGTAGATTTGCCAACATTAGGGCGTCCTACCAAAGCTAAAATATTTCCCATCTCGGTTATTTATTTTCTTTTTTGCAAAATTACAAATTTTTGAGTACTTAAAACACTTAAAGTATCTAAAGTACTTAAAGTTATAAGCTCAAAATCAAATCAAATTAATTTAATTATATATATTAGATATCGTATCCGAATCTTTTCAGAAAAGTATCGTTGTTTCTCCAGTCTTTATTGACTTTAACATGTAATTCGAGAAATACTTTTTTCTGAACAAAATCTTCAATATCTATACGCGATTCGGTACCAACTTTTTTCAAAGCACTGCCTTTGTGTCCGATAACTATCCCTTTTTGCGATTCGCGTTCAACAAAAATGGTAGCCGATATTTTGTCGATATGCATTTCTTCTTTATATGATTCAACAACTACCTCGCAAGCATAAGGAATTTCTTTCTGATAATTTTCGAAAATCTTTTCGCGAATAATTTCCGATGCAAAGAAACGCATAGTTTTATCAGATAACTCATCCTTAGGAAAATATGGAGGAGAATCGGGAAGTTTGGCAAGAATACTATCTATAACTTTTTCGATATTAAACTTCAAAAGAGCCGAAACCGGTATGATTTCAGCTGATTCAAATTTGTCTTTCCAGTATTTTATTTTTTGTTCAACGGTTTCTTGGTCAGATAAATCTATTTTATTGATAACGATAATTGTAGGAATACAAGACTCCTTTACTTTATCCAAAATATCCTGATTTTTAAAATCCTCGCCTATATCGGTAACCAATAAAAAGACATCCGCATCTTTTAAAGCCGAATGTACAAAACCCATCATCGATTCGTGAAGTTTGTAGTGAGGATTAACAATACCTGGAGTATCAGAATAAACAATCTGGTAATCATCGCCATTTGCAATACCCATAATACGATGGCGGGTAGTTTGAGCTTTGGCAGTAATAATTGAAAGTTTTTCGCCAATTGCGGCATTCATTAGGGTAGATTTTCCTGCATTAGGATTTCCTAAAATATTTACAAAACCTGATTTATGCGACATATTGAATAAATTTAACACAAAAAAAGGTCAGCTTTTGACTGACCTCTTAGTAGCGGGGGCCGGATTCGAACCAACGACCTACGGGTTATGAGCCCGCCGAGCTACCACTGCTCCACCCCGCAATATATCTTTAGTTTATGAACTATCTGCTTTTCTTAACTTGCGAGTGCAAAGATATAAACTATATTCGGGTTTACCAAATGTTTTTCTGCTTATTTTTATTTAATAATATGAAAGATTATAAAATACAGCAAATCTATTACTTATGTTTAAATCCTTTTTACAACTTTTGATTCTAATTTAAAATATAAACTAATATTTATTTTCTAAAAAAAAACAATGAAAACTAAATTTTTATTTTTAATTATATCGCTATAATTTGCACTTAGATTAATCAAGAATATTAAGTAAAATAAAATCTATTATTTTTTTGAACATTTTTTTTCAACTTGTGTTTATAATACAATTCAAACGATTTGTACTTAATAATAAAATTAAAAAAAACATATATACAATGGTATTAGTAGGAAAAAAAGCACCGCTTTTCAGTTCAGACGCAGTAATTAATGGTGGCGAATTTGTAGAAAATTTTTCATTAGAACAATTCATCGGTAAAAAACATGTTGTATTATTCTTCTATCCACTCGATTTTACTTTTGTTTGCCCAACTGAAATTCTGGCTTTTCAAGAAAAATTAGCTGAGTTTGAAAAACGCAATGTTGCAGTGGTTGGATGTTCAATCGACTCTAAATTCTCTCACTGGGCTTGGTTAAATACCGAATTAAAAAATGGTGGAATTAAAGGTGTAAAATTCCCATTGGTTTCAGATTTAAGCAAAACCATTTCGCAAAATTTCGATGTTTTAGCTGGTGAATTTGATTACAATGATGAAGGCGAAAGTGTATTCAACGGAGCTCCTGTAGCTTACAGAGGACTTTTCCTTATTGATAAAGAAGGTGTAGTTCGTCATCAGGTAGTAAACGATTTGCCTTTAGGTAGAAGTATTGATGAAGCCATCCGCATGGTTGATGCTTTACAATATTTTGAAGAAAACGGCGAAGTTTGTCCTGCAAACTGGCACAAAGGCGAAAAAGCCATGAAAGCCACAGCAGAAGGTGTAGCTGATTATTTATCAAAGAAATAATTCAATTTTTTGAAATTGAATGCAGGTTTCATTAAATTAAATATTTGATTCCTGTTAAGAGTAAAGTTAAGTTGGTTGCTAGACAATTGCTTAATTTTAAGTGTGATTTTCATAATTAAATTTGGTTTTCCTGCATGTATTCAAATACATGCAGGTTTTTTTATACCCTCACCGCATTGGTCAATCCAACAAAATCAGCTACACTAAGCTGTTCAGCACGTTTTGTTAGGATATCTGTTGCCAGTTTGTCGTTGTCAAAACTAATAGAACTTAATGCATTACGCAATGTTTTTCGTCTTTGATTAAAAGCAGTTTTCACCACTCGTAAAAACAATTTTTCATCACAATCAATTTTCAAAGTTTGGTTTCTTCTCAAACGGATAACTGCCGATTTTACCTTTGGAGGTGGATCAAAAACAAATTCATCAACAGTAAAAAGATATTCAATATCGTAGTATGCCTGCAACAAAACACTCAGAATTCCATACGCTTTTTTTCCTGGTTTTGAAGCTATACGTTCAGCTACTTCTTTCTGAAACATGCCCACAACTTCCGGAATTTGTTGATAATAATCCAACACCCTAAATAAAATTTGGCTCGAAATATTATATGGAAAATTACCGATTACCGTAAAGCTTTCGTTGTTAAAAATATTTTCTACAGGATATCTCAAAAAATCATCAGAAATAATTTTGTCCTTCAGTTCAGGATAGTGATTATTTAGATAAATAACAGATTCGGAGTCAATTTCAACAACATACAAATTCAAATCCGGTTTCTTGAGCAGATGTTTGGTAAGAACTCCAGTTCCGGGTCCTATTTCCAAAATATTTTTACAATCTATATCGATGCTGTTGGCTATATCAAAAGCTATATTTTCATCTCTCAAAAAATGTTGTCCTAAATGTTTTTTAGGTTTTACGTAATTCATTAGCAGTATATTAGAAATGTAATTTAAATGATGATTGGAATACTAATTTATCTGATCTCCTCTTAATTTTCTGAACTTTTTGCGGGCTTCAACTGTATATAAACTTGACGGATATTTAAAAAGAAGATTTTCGTAGCAAACCATTGCTTTAATACGATTATTTAGTTGTACCTCATTAAGTTCAGCCTGCAAAAACAAAGCATCATCAGCAAGCAAATCGTCTGGATAAAAATCTTGTAACTTTTGCAATAAGCTATCGGCTTCTTTATATTTCCCTTGTTTAATATTGATTTTTGCTTTGGCAAACAAAACATCATCAAATATCGGATGCGATAATCCTAATAAGCGTGTTGAATCTAAAGTTGCTAAAGCCATATCATATTGGTTTCGATATTCATACAAATTTGCTTTGGCAAAATAATTTAAAGCAGCGTAAGTGCTATCTTCATCCATATTGTCGCTAATTAGCAACGAAAGCTCCATGGCATCATTTGCAATTAATTTGGTAGTAGCAGCTTTTAGCACATCAAGCTGAGCTTTTGCCCACTCAAATTCTCCAATATAGTACGACAATTTGGCATTTTTTAATTTGGCTTCAAAACCGGTTGGCTCGTTCTTAAACGATTTTTCAACCTGAGAATAAAGCAAGGTTGCTTCCCAAACATCGCCTCCAAACAAATTAATATCAGCAAGTTCTAGTTTACAAGCTGCAATAATTTTTTTATCAGCATTTGGCAAAACAATGGCTTCATTTAATAATGTTATTGCATCATTGGTTTTATAAGAATAGAATGCATAAATATGAGACAGATTTTTCATCAGAATAATGGTTGATGCATCTTTACCCAATTCGGTCAAAACTTTAACGTATTCTTTTTCAAGTTCAAAAATATCCTTCTGATTTGAAACCAATGAAGTAGTTACTTTTAAATATCTGGCATTAAGCAAACCAATTCTGCTGTTCAGATAAAACAGATTCAATTCACCTTTATTAATTAAATATTGATAAGCTTCAATACCAATTTGATATTCAGCATTTGAGATACATATTTCAGCTAATTCATAAACCTTTGCGCCATTGTCTTTAAATCTTTTTTCGATAGATTTAGCTTGAATAAAAGCCAAATCAAAATCTTTAAGCTGAACAGAATACCACATTAATAAATTGGCATAAATCCCGTTTTCAGGATTTTTCTGAGCTTTTTTAAGCAAGGTAGTTTTAATAATTTCTGCCTTTTTCGATTCTTTATCGGTACTTAAAACAGCCTGCAAACGTGCCTGAATATAAGTAAGATAATTGGCATCCGAATTTAGCAGATTTAAATATTCTTCCATCATTTCCTGATATTTGGCTCTGGTTTCATACATCATAGCCAATTCAACCGAAAACTGAGTGGGATTATTCATTACTTTTCTGCCTTTCAAATAAGTTTCAGTAGCATAATCATACATCATCCTCATGATAAATGCATTAGCCAAATCATAAATTTGTTGTTGATTGGCTTTTAGTGATTCAATACTTTCTAAATATTGTTTTTCAGCTTTTTTTGCATCGCCAGAAGAGGTATAAACAAAACCCAAATCAACTGACAGTCGGATGTCGTTAGGATTTTGTTTTATGCGTTTTTTTACAATTTTTTCGGCTTTTTTATAATCTTTTGCATTTATAAGCGATTGAAGCAAATTATTGTAATAAAAAGGGTTAGGATTTTTATCTAGTAATTCTTCATATAAATCGGCAGCTTTTTCAAACTCACCATTCTGAAAATATTGTGCAGCCAATTGCTCATCGGGATTGGTTTGCGAAAAAGCATTATTTAAAACCAAAGTTAAAAATATAAATATACACAGTATTTTCTTCATTTGTAAATGTTTAAAATATTTTGTTTAAGCAAAATCAACCTAAAATTATAATTTCTGATTGATTTTGCTAATACTTATGTTGTTATTAACAATAAGCTAGTTTACTTTTGTTTGTGATATTTTACTATCAAACTATCAAGTATTGGTTTAAAAATGATGTTTTTTTCGTGATGCTTATTGGTTTTAAAAAGATCAGATTTTACATTATTTAATAATTTATAAACTGCCTTATTTTCAGCTTGATAAAAATCATCAAATTTATCTTTTTTAATAATTCTCTTTTCAAAATCATTTTTCAGATTATTAACCTGAGTTCTTGAATATTCAAGCTCAGTTTTGTATTTATCAAATACGTTGATTATGGTTTTATAATGTTTTTCAGAACTCATAAATTGATTGTAATCAGACTTTTCTTTTTGTGAAAACTTTAATTTATAAGGACTTAAAACTTCTTGATATTTCTTGAGCTCATTAAATCTGGAAGTAATGCTGTCGTAATTTATTTCAATATTCAGCATCGAATCAACTCTGTTAAGAGCCATTGATAAAGAATCTGCTTTGGCTAATCTTTGTTCTCTGTTTGAATGCTTGCAACTGACAGATGTAAAAGCAATTATTACAATAAAAGAAAAAAATAATGCAATGTTTTTCATATAAAGTTTAATTTTTGTTATTTGTCTGTAATTTAATAATTTGATTAAACCTAACAGACTTTAAAACCTGTTAGGTTTCCCCGAAATATTCATTTCTCTGTGTATTAAATTAACTTTGTTATGAATATTTAATTTATAATATCAAATTTGGTATATGTCTGTAAAGCTTTTGGAATACGAATTCCATCAGCAGTTTGATTATTCTCCAATAAAGCTGCCACAATTCTAGGTAACGCCAAAGCACTGCCATTTAGTGTATGAGTTAGTTGAGTTTTCCCATTTTCGTCACGATACCTAAGTTTCATGCGATTTGCCTGAAAACTTTCAAAATTTGAAACAGAACTTACTTCCAACCATTTTTGCTGAGCTACTGAATATACTTCAAAATCGTAGGTAAGAGCAGATGTAAAGCTCATATCACCACCACATAGTCTTAATATTCTGAATGGTAACTCAAGTTTTCTTAATATTCCAGCAACATATTCTTTCATTTCTTCCAATGTTTGATAAGATTTGTCAGGATGTTGAATTTGCACAATTTCCACTTTATCAAACTGATGCAAACGATTTAAACCTCTTACATCTTTGCCATACGAACCAGCTTCGCGGCGGAAACAGGCAGAATAAGCTGTATTTTTAATCGGAAATTGCTTTTCATCAACAATTACATTTCTGTAAATATTCGTAACAGGAACTTCTGCAGTTGGAATCAAATAAAGATTATCTACAGTTGCGTGATACATTTGTCCTTCTTTATCAGGAAGTTGACCTGTACCATAGCCAGAAGCTTCATTTACCATCAAAGGAGGCTGAATTTCAGTATATCCGTTTTCTGATGCATTATCAAGGAAAAAGTTGATTAATGCTCTTTGTAATTTTGAACCTTTGCCTTTATAAACCGGAAAACCAGCGCCTGTTATTTTGTTGCCAAGTTCAAAATCAATAATATCGTATTTTGTACACAAATCCCAATGAGGAACAGCGCCTTCATATAATACAGGAATTTCGCCTTCCTGATGAATATTTTCATTATCTTCTGCCGATTTTCCTTTTGGAACTGAAGAATGAGGAAGATTTGGAATTTGCACTAAGGTTTGATTTAGAGTAGTTTCAATTTCTTCAAGTTTCTCACTTAATTCTTTTGAAATAACTTTTAAATCGGCTGTACGTGCTTTTAAATCATTGGCTTCTGATTGTTTGCCAGATTTGAATAGCAAGCCGATTTCTTTAGCTAGGTTGTTGGCTTCAGCTAAATTATCATCTAATTTCTTTTGGGTTTCGCGACGTTGATTATCTAAAATCAAAACTTGATTGATAATGTCTGTTGCTTTAAAATTTTTTACAGCAAGCCTGTCGATAACTTCCTGTGTATTTTCGCGGATATAGCTTAATTGTAACATATTCGGTTTAAATTTTTTTTGATTGGCAAAGATAGTGAAAAGACAGAAGACTATATGTAGAACAAAGTAGAAATATGTATAAAATAATATAAACAAAAAAATCTCCCAACATTTACGTCAGAAGATTTTAGTATTTTTTTTATTCTTAACAGAAACTATTCAGCTACGATTGGGCTAACAGAAACGTAAGATTTATTGTTTGCTTTTCTTTTGAATTCAACAACACCGTCAACCAAAGCAAATAAAGTATGATCTTTACCAAGACCAACATTCACACCTACGTTATGAACTGTACCTCTTTGTCTTACGATTATGTTACCAGCAGTAGCAAATTGACCGCCATATATTTTTATACCCAAACGTTTACTATGGGATTCTCTTCCGTTGTTTGAACTACCAGCACCTTTTTTATGAGCCATAATACAATTTTTTAAGCCTGAATATCAGGGTATATTTAACAATAATTATAAACTAATTTGATCTATTTGAATTTGAGTCAAATATTGACGATGACCACTACATTTTTGATAACCTTTTCTTCTTTTTTTCTTAAAAACAAGAACTTTATCTCCACGTAAATGAGTAAGTACCTTAGCAGTAACTTTTGCTCCGTTTAAGTTTGGAGTTCCTACTTTTATTTTGCCATCTTCGTCAGCTAAAAGTACTTCGTTGAATTCAACGTTAGCTCCTTCTTCTGCTTCCAAACGGTGAACAAATACTTTTTGATCTTTTGTTACTTTAAACTGCTGTCCTGCTATATCTACTATTGCGTACATTGTTATCGTATTTTAATGTTTACGGTTTTTTTAAATTGGAGTGCAAAATTACATAATTTATTTTAAATACCAATACTTTTTATTAAAAAAAATGCTTTTTTGATTTCCATCTTCTCATATTGCCTGTTTACAAGCAATTGCAAATTTACAAATTCTATTTTAATTAAAACTTATCTGTTGATAACTTTTTTTACAAAGCTGTTTTCTGCTGTATTTACTTTAATTACATAAATCCCTCTCGAAAATTCATTCAAATCAATTAACTGACTGATTTCTTTTTGATTGTTGATTGAAATTTCTTTAACTTTTTGTCCTGAAATATTTGTAATAGTAATATTTACATTTTGAGTGTGATTTAAGCTGATATTTAATTGATAAGCATTGTCGGTATTAGCACTAAGCAATTCAAACGTATTGCCTTTTGCATTATTGATTCCAACAGTTGAGCCAATTTGAATATTTTGAATAATGGTATCAATTTGATAATAATTATGAGCTTCGAGAACTACATCATACCTACCATCATTTGCATAAAAGTGCGATATAGATGTGTTATTGGTATAAACTGTATCGGTAGTTCCATCACCAAAATGCCAAACATAAAATTTAGCCCAATTGGTTGTATTATCGAAAGTAACAGCGTTTCCACTAATCGTTGAATTAAAATTGGCTATAGGCATGCTGGCATATCCATAAAAGCTTTTTATTTTCAGAAAAACACCTGAATCATAAGCAGCATCACCGCAATCAGCTATTCCAACTTTAAAATGATAGGTTTGACCGGGAGTTACAAGCTGCATTAATGTAATTGGAACTGTATATCCATCATATTGCAAGGTAGGATTATAGAAAATGTTTGTAATATAATATTGGGTGTTTATCAAATGATTTACACTATCTATACAAATTGGAGTATTTGTATAAGGAATAACAGCCAGATTTTGTGACTGAAACCAACCTCCCTGTGGCATTGATCCGGTAATAAAAAAGCCGAATACATCATTATATGCAGTATTTACAAATTCCGGATATTCTTCCGACCCAAATACAAATTTACAGGCAATAAGTGTATCAGTTATCGGTGTAAAATCAAATTCAATAACAGCTGCTTCTGTAACTGTTTTATTTGAAACCAAAGCTTGTAAACTTGAGTCGAAATATTGTATCGGATTGCCAGTTGGGGTTGTCGAACTACCAGAATTGTTTGGTCCCATAGTGCCCGAAACACTTCCTGAAGTTAAAATAATTCCTTCGTCAATTCCAAAAGAAGGAAATCCGAATCCTAACTGATAATATCCTACCATGTTTCCTGAAATGCAATATTGTC
>CAZWRD010000015.1:0-35265 GCA_964636105.1 uncultured Bacteroides sp. | reverse complement strand
ACCACTGCCTATACAAATCTGTTCATCGTTATCATAAATAACACCAAATTGACCGGCGGCAATACCCTGTATTTTTTCCAACGAACGAATGCGGTAAATATCACCGATTTTCTCGAGTTTGCCTTGAGTAAAATCGGGTGTATGTCGAATTTTAAATTTAACATCAATTGAATCTGAGATTTCACCCCACGGATTTTCAGTAATAAAATCAAAAGCCCCCAGATTAACAGTTTTGCCGTATTGTGTTTCCGGATCATAGCCACGTGAAGCATAAACGATATTTTGTTCAATATCTTTTTTCACTACAAACCAAGGTCCGCCACTCATACCCAAGCCTTTTCGCTGTCCGATCGTGTGAAACCAATAGCCTTTATGTTTACCAACTATTTTGCCAGTTTCAAATTCTATAATATTGCCAGGCATTTCTCCCAAATAGCGGCGTATAAAATCATTATAATTTATTTTTCCTAAAAAACATATTCCCTGACTATCCTTGCGTTCGGCACTGGGTAAACGTTCCTGTTTTGCAATATTTCTTACTTCACTTTTAAGAAGATTCCCAATTGGAAACATCAGTTTGGCAACCTGCAAAGAATTTATCTGCCCCAGAAAATAAGTTTGATCTTTAACTCTGTCTTTGGCTGTTGATAGGTAGATTTTGTTAGCAATTTCAGTTGTTGTGGCATAATGTCCGGTAGAAATTTTGTCGAAATCTTTGCCGTATTTCTCTTCAAAACTACCAAACTTTATCATTTTATTGCACATCATATCAGGGTTGGGAGTAAGTCCACGTTTTACCGATTGTATGGTGTAATCCACCACATTATCCCAATATTCTTTATGCAGCGATACAATTTCGAAACGGCATCCATACTTACGGGCAATATAGGTAGTAATTTCAATATCCTCTTCCGAAGGACAATCAATATAACCATGTTCGTCCTCCATCCCGATTTTTATATAAAAAATTGTCGGGTCGAAACCTTGCTCTTTAAGCTGAAAAACAGTTACAGAGCTATCAACCCCACCCGAAACCAAAGCTGCTATTTCCATTTTGTAATACGAAAATTATTTTTTGCAAAGATAGAGAAATATATAAAGGTAGATAGAATAATCAAAATTTTATCAAAATCAACATAAATTCCATTAAACAAATTCAAACCCAAATACCTCAGCCAAACTGGTTTTTACAACAGTACTAACTGCTTCAAAATCCTGTTTACAGCCCAATTCTTTTTCGAGTGAAGTTACTGCTTTATCTGTAAAACCGCAAGGGTTTATATGATTGAAATAATCCAATTCGGTATTGATATTAAATGCAAAACCATGCATACTAACCCAATGGCTTGTACGCACCCCAATTGCACAAATCTTACGTACTTTCTTCGGATTGTCAACATCTAACCAAACACCAATTGCACCATCAAGGCGAGTTGCCTCAATATTAAAATGTTTCAAAGCAATAATGATGGCTTCTTCTATTTTGAAAATATAATCTTTAATCCCTACTTCAAAAGCAGTCAGATTCAGTATTGGATAGCCAACCAGCTGTCCGGGTCCATGATAGGTAATATCGCCACCACGGTTAATCTTATGAAATGTAGCATTTTTGGCCTGAAGCTGAATGTAATTAATCAGCATATTATCTTCCGAACCACTTTTACCCAAGGTGTAAACATGCGGATGTTCGCAAAAAATAAGATGATTCAGTATAACGGTTTTTTCTTCGCGCTTTTGCTTAAGAATTTCATTAAACAATGTTTCCTGAAAGTCCCAGCACTCTTTATAATCAATCACTCCCAACGAGTGAAACTTTGTAATTTTCGACATTAATATATTAGTATAAAATTATTTAACCTGATTTTCGGCATGATAAGAAGAACGAACCAAAGGAGCACTTTCGGCAAATTCAAAGCCTTTTTCCAGTGCTTTTAAACGGTAATATTCAAATTTTTCGGGCGTTATATAATCAACCACCGGATAATTTTGCCTGCTTGGCTGCAAATACTGACCAATGGTAATAATTTTGCAATCCACTTCGAGCAAATCATCCATCACTTGCATAACTTCCTCTTCCGTTTCACCCAAACCCAACATAATACCCGATTTTGCTCTGATGCCGCTTTCAGCAATTTGTTTCAATACTTCCAAACTTAAACGATACTTTGCCTTGCTTCTAATTTGTGGTGTCAGTCTTTCAACGGTTTCCAGATTGTGCGAAATAATTTCGGGTCTGGCATCAATAACCCGCTGAATACAATCTCTGTTTCCCTGAAAATCAGGAATCAGGACTTCAATACTTGTTTGTGGATTTATTTCTTTAACTTTTGTAATGCAATCAGCCCAATGCGAAGAACCGAAATCATCCAGATCATCTCTGTCAACAGAAGTTACCACACAATGTTTCAACTTCATCAAACGTATTGAATTGGCAAGTTTTTCGGGTTCATTTGGGTCAATTGCAAGTGGTTTGCCGGTTGTAACATTACAGAATTTACAATTACGGGTACATATGTTGCCCAAAATCATAAAAGTAGCAGTTCCTTTGCTCCAACATTCACCCATATTGGGGCAGTTTCCGCTTTGGCAAATGGTATGAAGATTATGGTCTTTTACTATTTCATTTACTTTCAGGTAATTTTCACCTTGATTAAGTCTTATTTTAAGCCATTCGGGCTTGCGTTTTATTTGCATTCTCTAAAATTATTCTGTTTAGAATTTATTTGCAAAATTAATTAAAGTTGAATTATAAAAAATTAGTTTTTTTTAAATTTCAAATAGTGAAAATTCAAGCTATTCCACAATATTAGCATTTTTTGTGGATTATAATCCACAAATTTTGCTATTTTTATGGATTACATAAATTATTTTATGTAAATTTGCAAAAAAATACCATGATAAAAAGACTAATTACCAAACAAATAGAAGAAAAAATCTTTACAGGTAAGGCAATAATCATAATGGGAGCCCGACAAGTAGGAAAATCTTTTTTATTGAGAAACTACATTCAAAATTCAGAAAATACGGTTTGGCTTGATGGTGAAGAAATTGAAAATCAACGCTTTTTTGAAACTATCAATCCCCAAAAGATTCAACTATTGATGGGAAATAAAAAGATACTGATTATAGATGAAGCACAAAGAATTTTAAATATTGGGAGTAAACTAAAAATTATAATCGATCATTTACCTGACATTCAACTTATTGTTACAGGAAGTTCTTCGTTTGATTTATGCAATAAAATTAATGAGCCTTTAACAGGCAGAAAGTGGGAATATCAGATGTTTCCTCTATCATTTCAGGAAATGGTAAACCATCACGGATTTTTAAATGAAAAAAAAATATTAACTCATCGCATGGTTTTTGGATATTATCCCGATATTGTTGTTCAGCATGATGATAAAATTAAGTTGTTAAAAAGTCTGACAGAAAGCTACTTATATAAAGATATTTTACAATGGGAAAATATCAGAAAAAGTGAAAGATTGATAAAATTACTTCAGGCAATTGCATTTCAGATTGGTTCTCAGGTTACATATAACGAACTGAGCAGAATTTGCGGTTTAGATGTAAAAACCATTGAAAAATATATTGATTTATTAGAAAAATCATTTGTAATATTCAGGTTATCATCATTTAGCAGAAATTTAAGAAGTGAATTGAAATTTAGCAGAAAAATATATTTTTACGATAATGGTGTCAGAAATGCTTTAATTTCAAATTTTAATGATGTAGGAATGCGAAATGACACAGGTGCACTTTGGGAAAATTTTCTGATTTCTGAAAGAATAAAAAAACTTAATTATGAACAAAAATTTGCAAATTACTGGTTTTGGAGAACCACAAATCAAAAAGAGATTGATTATATTGAAGAATATAATGGAGAATTATCATCTTTTGAATTCAAATGGAATCCAAAAAAACAGGAAAAACCTGTAAAGGAATTTATTAGCAATTATCCTGATGCAAGTTATAAAGTGATAACTCCTGAAAACATAGAAGATTTTATTTTATAAAACTAATCCACAAAATTAGCATTTTTTATGGATTATATTCCTCAAATTTTGCTATTTTTATGGATTTCACAAATTCTTACACAGCAATTTCCCCTTTTATGTGCGGATGCGGATTGTAATCGGTTAATTGAAAATCTTCAAATTTGAAATCAAAAATACTTTTCACATCAGGATTGATAATCAATTTAGGTAGTTTGCGAGGCTCGCGACTAAGTTGGGTTTTTACTTGTTCTATATGATTTTTATAGATATGCGCATCGCCCAGTGTATGTACAAATTCAAAAGCCTGATAACCCATAACCTGAGCCATCATTTGCAACAAAATTGCATACGATGCAATATTAAACGGAACACCCAGAAAGATATCTGCACTTCGTTGATACAAATGACAGGAAAGTTTGCCATTGGCAACATAAAACTGAAACATTACATGACAGGGTGGCAATGCCATTTTATCTATTTCTCCAACATTCCAGGCACTTACAATATGACGTCGCGAGTCGGGATTTTTCTTTAAAGATTCCACTACTTCCGATATCTGATCTATTACTTTGCCATCTGCTGATTTCCAGTTACGCCATTGATAACCATAAATGGGACCTAAATCTCCCTGTTCATCAGCCCATTCGTTCCAAATGCTAACTTTATTTTCATTAAGATACTTGATATTGGTATCGCCGTTCAAAAACCACAATAATTCGTAAATTATCGAACGCAAATGCAGTTTTTTGGTAGTAAGAAGTGGGAAGCCGTTTTCAAGATTAAAACGCATTTGATAACCAAAAGTACTTATGGTTCCAGTTCCGGTACGATCTTCTTTAGATACACCATTATTTAAAACATAATCAAGTAATTGCAGATATTGTTGCATATTATTTATTGTATTTAGTTACAAAACATCCTGGAAATTCTTTTTCGAGGCGGCTTTTTAGTTTTAAGGCAGATGATTCATTTTCAAATTCGCCTAATATCATGCGATAATACAAAGTATCGCCTTTGTTAATTTCCTGAACATTAAATTTTTCAATAAAATTTTTCTTTAATCTTTCCGATAGTTTTTCCATATTGCTTCGTTTTCTGAAACTTCCTATTTGAATACCATAAACCATTTCAGTACTAACAAATACTTCAGAATTATTAACTTCAATGTTTTTTGGTGAAACTATTGAAATTTGTATATTATTTGAATTATCACCTGAATTTCCGGAAGTTGAAAATGCTAAATCTTCATTCTCAACTTCGAGATTGGCAACAAATTGTCGTGGAATGATTACCTTCGACGCTATGTTATCCTTTAAAAAACGTGCTGAATCAGGGCTGTTATTATCGAGTTCTGCTTTCTTTTTCTTATTTATTTTAATGTTATTTGAAGCCAATACATTAACTTTTTTCTTTTTATAAGCTTCGCCGAAAGAAATTATTTTAACCTGAACATTAACAATACCTTGATACAACATATCCAAAGAATCAGCGGCGGCTCGTGATAAATCTATAATTCTGTTTTCTACAAATGGACCTCTGTCGTTAATTCTAACTTTTACAGATTTTTTATTTTCTAAATTTCTAACCTCAACCAATGTATTAAAAGGCAAAGTTAAATGGGCTGCTGTCATTTCTGAAGGATAATACAATTCTCCATTAGCGGTTTTGTGCAGCCTTAAATGATCGTGATAATAAGACGCAATTCCTTTCTCAACAAGCTTATGCTGAGCAAATAAGCTTAATTGAAAAAAAAATATCACTATAAATATCAAACATTTAACTCTAAACATTACTTTAATTCAGAAAACAAAAAAAGACATTACACCAATAAAAATTAGTGTTTTACCTCAAGATCAGGATTATGCTTATGTTTAAAAAATAAGGCAAATAAAACAGCAACAATTAATGAATAAATAGCAAAACTTAACCATATTCCATGCCAATCTTTGCCTTCTGCTGTAGTATAATATGTATCAATAACCACACCACTTATTTTACTACCCAAATAGGCACCAAATCCATTAGTCATCATCATAAATAAGCCCTGCGCACTAGATCTGATAGAGGGATCTGTGGTTGTTTCAACAAACAGTGAACCAGAAATATTAAAGAAATCAAAAGCCATTCCGTAAACAATACAAGATAAAATAATCATCCATAACAATTCTGGCGAAGGGTTTCCATAGGCAAACAAACCAAATCTTAACGACCATGCAATCATACTTATCAACATAACTTTCTTAATACCAAAGCGTTTTAAAAAGAATGGAATGGTAAGAATAAAAAAAGTTTCTGAAATCTGAGAAATAGACATAATAATGGTTGAATATTTTACTACAAATGAGTTTGCGAATTCAGGAATATTCTTAAAATCATCAAGATATGAATCACCATACATATTAGTAAGTTGTAAAGCACCACCCAAAAACATAGCAAAAATAAAAAATAAAGCCATTTTTATGTTCCCAAACAGTTTAAAAGCTTTTAATCCCATCATTTCCAAAAAAGAAGAATCTTTTGAAATTGATTTTTGAGGAGGACATTTAGGCAAAGTAAATGAATAAACCCCTAATGCAATTGCAGCAAATGCAGCTATAATAAATTGATTAGCATTGGCTTTGCTGCCTGTTAAATTGGTAATCCACATAGCAGCAATAAATCCAATAGTACCCCAAACCCTGATGGGAGGAAACACCTTAACTATATCGTAATTATTATTTTTTAAAATATTATATGATATTGAATTAGATAACGATATAGTTGGCATATAAAATATCATGGCTAAAAATATAACATAATACAGTGTATCGGGATCGTTAACCTGCGGAACAAAAAACAAAACAATACCATAGCATATTTGTAATATTCCATAAAGTTTTTCGGCATTCATCCATTTGTCGGCAATTATACCCGTTAATGCAGGCATAAATAATGAAGAAAGTGCCAATGTTGAGAAAATTGCGCCAAATTGTGCACCCGTCCATCCTTTGGCATTAAAACAATAAGTTCCAATTGTAATTAGCCAGGCTCCCCATACAAAAAATTGCATGAAGCTCATTACTGTTAAACGAAATTTTAAACCCATATTTTTTAAATTTTTATTTATTCAATCTATTGTTTATTTCATCTCTTATTTGCGATGCTCTCTCATATTCTTCATTTTCAATGGCTACCTGAAGCAATTCTTCTAACTCATCGTTAGTATAATCGTCCCATTCAGATTCATCTGTTGAATGAGAAGTTTTATGAGATAAATTTTCAGTTAATTCATCATCTTCATCAACAACAATTCCAGCATCTCTCATTACACTCTCAAATGTATTTACCGAACATTCAAATCTAATAGCTAAGGCTACTGCATCAGAGGTTCGCGAATCGATTTCTTTAGTTGTAAATCCATCACTAGCAAATATTTTGGCATAAAAAACACCTTCAACAAATTTATAAATCAACACTTCGGTAATTGTAATATTGAAAAGCAAAGCAAAATTTTTGAATAAATCGTGAGTTAATGGGCGACTTGGTTTCATTTTTTCTAGCTCAATGGCAATAGCTTGTGCTTCAAAACCTCCAATAATTATTGGCAATCGTCTTTTTCCGCCATCTTCGGCAAGAATAAGTGCATAGGCTCCTGTTTGCGATTTACTATAAGATAAACCCATTATTTCCAACTTGATTTTTTCCATTTAATCAGGATTTTGCTAAGTTTGTATTGCAAAAATATAAAAATATTGTGTAAAAACAGCATTTTAAATTAACTAAACATTTTTTTGACAGAAACAATCAATGATTTAATAAAAATATTGCATAAAAATCCTTATTTATTTAGTTGATTGTTTCATTATATGAAATGAATTTCAATTTGAATTTAAAAGCTCATATGTAATTTGCAATCAATATTTAACGAGAATATTCTAAAAAAACACTTATTTTGAAATTATTTTGAATTTCCTAAAATCTGCAATAATTTTTATTAGTGCTTTATCAATAGATAGTTGCAGACTATTGTCGATATATAATTATTTTATAAAAATTCGTGTTATTTATCCCATATGGAACAATTTGGAATTTGAATAATTCATAGGTAAACTATAATTTGCAGATTTAAGGTAATACAATAATTCGTTTTATTGTATATTTGCATCCGAATAAATAAAAATAATAATTTAAAAAAACAAAAAAATGAAGAAAATTGGTTTATTCTTATTTCTTATCGAATCATTATCAATGATTAGCTTAAATTTATGCAAAAAAGATGACGAAGCTGCAGATGCAGACAAATTTGTTGGAACATGGGTAAATTCTATTGATCCTGGCGAAATTATGGTTATTATGAAAGTTAATTCAAACACAATTTCGGTAGCGGGTATTACTACCTTTACTGTTGTTGGTAACACATTTACCGGAATTGAAGTAGATGATACAGACCAATCTACATCAACAATAACTGGTGTTTTAGTTGGTAATATTCTTACACTAACCATTGTAGAAAAAAATGCACAAGGCGTAATAATTGACAACAACTCTCTTACATTTACCAAGATGTAAATCTGATTTTACAATAAATCTATAAAAAGCTGCATAAAAAACTTTATGCAGCTTTTTTTATATACATTTCCCATTACTTACTCATTATTAAATATTTAAATCCAAGTTCGCATTTGATAAAATTATAAAATTTGGTGAAAAAGCAGAAAAAAATTCATGAAAAACACAAACATTAACCCAAAATAACGCAATAATCATTAACTTTGCATCATTCAACAACAAAAAAATGTTTTATTGTTGAAAACAAGTATTATTACAATTTTTATTATCAATTAATTACGCTATATGAGACATTGTTTTTTAAAACTCAATATCATTCTTCTTTTTTTACCCATACATTTGTTTTCGCAAAATTATGATATAGAAATAAGTGTTACTGAATTAAAGAAAAGCATTTATTTTTTGTCATCCGATTCGTTAAAAGGACGCCAACCAGGTACAGAAGAAATATCTGTAGCTGCAAATTTCATACAATCTCAGTTTAAAAATTCAGGTTTAACTTTTCCTAAAAACAATGGCTATCAAGACTTTGAATTAGTAACTGGAGTTAATACAGGTAATGATAATCAATTCTTTTTCAATGGACAATATGGCGTTTTGGGTAAAGATTTTACACCACTTGCATTTTCAAAAAGTGCTTTCCTCTTTTCAAAAATGGCATTTGTAGGCTATGGATTATCTATAAAAAATGATAGTTTAATGTGGGACGACTACAAAGGTATTGATGTAAGCGGAAAGTGGGTAATCATTTTGCGAGGACATCCAGAACTAAACAAAACAGAAAGTCGTTTCAACGAATTTTCCGATGAAAGAAGCAAAGTATTGATTGCTACTGACAAAGGAGCTTCTGGAGTAATATTTGTTACTCCAACTGAACTAAGCAAAAGCGATGACTTAATGACTTTAAACTACGATAAAAGTCCTGCAATTGCAGATATACCCGTTGTAAATGTTAGTCGGAGAATGATTGATACACTTCTTAAAAACGATAAAAACCTCAATATTGCAGAATTAGAAGCCGAAATTAATAAGACAAAAAAAAGTAAAAGTTTTCAATTATTCGAAAAATTACTAATAAAAACGGATATAAAACTAAACAAACAAAAAACACAAAATGTATTTGGAATTTTAGAAGGCAACGATCCAATTTTAAAAAACGAATATATCGTAATTGGAGCACATTACGATCATTTGGGTTATGGAGGACAAGGTTCTGGCTCGCGAATGCCTGATACAATGGCTATTCATAATGGTGCGGATGATAATGCATCAGGAGTTGCTGGATTAATTGAATTAGCACAAAAACTATATGCAGAAAAAAACAAGCTAAAACGATCGATTATTTTTGTTGCATTTAGTGCTGAAGAACTTGGATTATTGGGTTCAAAATATTTTGCTACATATTTACCTGTAAAAACCAATCAAATTAAAGCTATGATAAATTTGGATATGATTGGCCGCCTTCAACAAAACGACCCATATATCTTAATAAGCGGAACAGGAACTTCAACCGAATCTGAATCAATCTTAAATACATTAGGAAAGAATACAAAAATTTCACTAAAATATTCACCAGAAGGATATGGAGCTTCAGATCATGCTTCGTTTTATGCATTAAATATTCCAGTTTTTTTCATAACTACTGGAGCACATGAAGATTATCATACACCTTTTGATGATGCCGACAGAATTAATTACGAAGGAGAAAAGCAGGTTCTTGATTTCACATATTTACTTGCAAAAGAAATAATTAACCGAAATAATTCTTTAATTTTTAAAGAATCGGGACCAAAATCAGATGCAGGCAGACGCACCAGCTTAAAAGTAACCTTGGGTATTATGCCAGATTTTTCGGGACAAAGCGACAAAGGCTTGCGTGTAGATCAAGTTACAAATGGCGGTCCTGCTTCAAAAGCAGGTTTACTAAAAGGCGATGTAATTATTGCAATAGAAGGTAAAACAGTTAAAAACATTTACGAATACATGTCGCGATTAAAACAATTGCAAATAGGGCAGTTAATCAGCGTAGATGTGATGAGAAATGATAACAAAATAGTTTTACTAGTTCAATTATAAAGACACTAGAAAATTCTTTCAACACAATATCAATACATTATTTTTTAGATGTACCAAAATACGTAAAAAAATAATTCATGAAAGAATCCATTTTATATATTAGAAGTTTATAATAAATTCTTACAACATAGCCCTTACAAAAATAAAAAAGAATAAACGATATTCGTTAATCGCTTAGTGGTTTAGCAAAACAATAACATTCAGCAATATAGGAAAAAGAATAAATGAAAAAAGAAGACTGCTTTTATTTAGGAATTATCACAAAACCATTTGGTTATAAAGGAGAACTTGTAATTTATCTTGATGTTGATGACCCTACACAATATGAAGAATTGCCAACCGTTTTGGTTGACATGGGAATAGGTTTGGTACCATTTTTTATAGAGAAATTATCGTTAAAAAACAACAACGCAACTATTCGTCTTCAAGATGTTAGCCCAGAGATGGCTTCAACATTGATAAAAAAAGAATTATACCTTCCTTTAAATCTGTTGCCAAAACTCAAGGGAAAGAAATTTTATTTTCACGAAGTAGTTAATTTTGAAGTAATTGATGCTGAAAAAGGACTTGTCGGAAAAATAGAAAAAGTACTCGATTATCCAGCCCAACCTATATTGCAAGTGATAAATCCAGATAATAAAGAAATATTAATACCCATAGCCGACGACATCATAATGGAAGTTGACCGCAAAAATAAAACAATAAAGATAAAAGCACCCGAAGGCTTAATAGAATTGTATCTCGAATAGTGGAAAAACCATTTCAATTCAAACAATTTGCTGTATATCATCAGCAATCTACCCTTAAAGTTGGTACAGACGCCATATTGCTGGGAGCCTGGGCCGATATAAAAAATACATCAAAAATACTTGAAGTAGGTTGCGGTTGCGGTATTATTGCATTAATGCTTGCACAACGCAGCAATGCAAATATTCACGCCATTGATATTGATAGTAATTCTTGTAATGAAGCCCAAAAAAATGCCGATTTATCACCATGGGGCAAACGGATTAAAGTAACAAATATCTCATTTCAAGACTTTTGTAAAAACAATAAAAATCAATTTGATTTAATAGTCAGTAATCCACCTTATTTCAGCAATTCGCTAAAAAGCAGTGATATCATCAAAAATTTGGCAAAACACAATGATAGTTTAGGTTTTAAAGAACTGGTCTTGGGATTATCAAAATTACTTTTGCCCGAAGGCAAAGCTTGTATTATTCTTCCTATTAATGAAGCCCTCAAATTTAAAGAAGAAGCATTTAATCAGCAATTATTTTGTAATCATGAAGTTGAAATAATCCCAAGCATTGGCAAACCCATCAATCGAATACTAATGCAATTTGCTAAAACAAAAACAACAACTAAGAAAGAACAATTGATTATATTAAATGAAAAGAATAAATACAGCAACGAATTTAAAGATTTAACCCGCGAATTTTATCTGGTATTATAATCAAAATCAGGCATTTTCAATCATCGATTTATTTTTAAACTCAATAGGAGTTAAGCCTGTATATTTCTTAAAAGCAGTATAAAACGAAGATTTAGAGTTAAACCCAACAGATTTGGCAATACCTTCAGTTGAATAATTTGAGAATTCAGGACTTATCAACATTTCTTTTGAGTCGTTCACCCTGAACATATTAATGTAATTATAAAAATTCTTCTGATATGTTTCATTAATAATTTGCGAAAGGTATTTGGTATTAGTCTGCAAAGATTCGGCAACATCATCAATAGTCAGATTGCTGTAATTATAGGGTTTCATGGTCATATACTTTTCCAAATCCTCTATAATTTTGATTTTAACATTATCAGATAAATTCGAATTATGATATTTTGACTGAGAATTATCTATTTCAGAATCAACTTCCACCATAACAACAGGAATTTGATTACTTTCGTCATTCAACTGCCTGCTTTCTAACACTTCCTGAAAAGGAATTATTGGATTTTCAACCGAAACAAAAGGTTTAATAAAAATATTTTTTTGATACAAACCATTCGCAAAAATTACAAAATTAAAAATCAACATTGATGTATTAAACAATATCCGATGTGGCATACTGGTTTTTACACTAAAAAAATGAATCATATCTATCATTAGAAACAAAACAAGGAAAGAAATCACTAGCATCTTAATCCATTTTAAATCAATATTTTCTTTATAAGAAAAAATATTTTCAATTTGTTTTTTATATTGATTATAAAAATAAAATGAAAAAATTACATAAACTAGTAATTGCAAATTAATAAACCCAAAAACCCCAATACGATTTATCCATTTCAAATATATAAGCAAATAATTATCAGTAATTTGCCCATACCCACCTGAAACAAACCATAGTTTTTCGTTATAAGATAAAAACAAGTAGGGCAAATTTAAGAGTAAAACTACAATAGAAGGAATAAAATGAAACAAATATTTGATTGAAATCTTAAAATTTCGATGCGTAAGAGATTGAATATAAATATAAAAAACAGGAAATAACGACAAAGCTATTGGTAAACTTAAATAATAAGCTACAGTTAGAATATTATAATTTCCATAGTAATAAGCTAAACTAAATGCAAAATATATCGCATTTAAAAACATAAAAAAACCTAATGTTTTAAAAGGATTATTCCTTGTTTTTAAATAAAAAAAAACAAATAACAAACTGAATATCAAAGATTGGTAAACGATTAATACACTAAGTATTTTATCTGCAGATTCCATATATATTTTTTTACAAATATAGACTAAATAAATATTTTAGCAAAACATAAAAAACCCAACCCAATTAATACAAATAACGTCTTTAACATGCGATTAATACTTAATTATTTCTGCTCTGTATTATTAACATCTGCCTAAATATTTGGCATTCGTATTTTTAATAATTTTGCAAAAAAAATCTAAACATGAGAATTAGAATCTTTAAAAACTTAATTTTAGGAATAACTATCCTTATTAGTAATCATTTATTTTCACAAGAATGGGTTGAAAAAATGCAAGACCCAAATGTAAATTTTTATGAAGTTCAAAATTCTTTTAATAAATATTGGGAAAGTAAAATTATTGAGAGATCAAAAGGATACAAACAATACAAAAGATGGGAATATTTTGTTGCACCAAGAGTATATCCAACAGGAAACAGAATCCCTATGGATGCTGTTTACAAAAATTTCATGGAATTCAAAAGCAAATATGCTTATAAAACCACTTCATCATCAAACTGGCAACCTTTAGGTCCTTTTACTAAACCCTCAAACGGAGGAGATGCAGGCAGATTAAACTGTGTTGCTTTTCATCCTTCCGATGCAAATATTATTTATGTTGGATCACCATCTGGTGGATTATGGAAAACAACTAATGGAGGAAATACATGGATTGCCCTTACAGATAATTTACCAGCTATTGGAATTACTGATATTGTTATTGATTATACAAATCCAAATATTATTTACATTGCTACAGGTGATGGAGATGCAACTGACACATATTCTATTGGTATTCTAAAATCTATTGATGGCGGACTTACATTTAACACCACTGGAATGATACATACGGTACAACAACGTAAATCTATCAACAAAATGATAATTAATCCGTTAAGAGCAAATACGCTATTTGCTGCTACTTCAAACGGAATTTATAGAACATATGATGGTGGTATTAGTTGGAAATTTACTACCGGCGACTATACCAAAGATATAACATACAAACCTGGGGATACAACAATTTTATATGCAGTTACAAAAACCAACTTTTACAAATCTGTCAACTCTGGAGCTAGCTTTCAATTAAGATCATTATCCTTTAGTGCTACTTCTAGCAGACTAAATATAGGAGTAACTGCTGCCAATCCATCCTATGTTTACTTATTAGCAGGTAAATCAGCTGATCAAGGATTTAATGGATTATATCGATCAACAGATGGTGGAGAAACATTTGCAACAAGATCAACCACACCCAATGTATTTGGTTGGAATGCTTCAGGAAATGATACAGGTGGACAAGCTTGGTATGATATGGCAATTGCAGTTTCGCCAACAAATGCAGAAGAAGTATATGTAGGCGGTGTAAATATTTGGAAATCAAATAACGGAGGCACTAATTGGACTTTAAATGCTCATTGGTTTGGTGCTAATAACAAACCTTATGTACATGCTGATATTCATGCTTTAAGATATTCTCCTTCAAATATATTATTTGCATGTTCAGATGGTGGTATTTCAAAAACTTCAAACGGTGGTTCTTCATGGACAGATATAGGAAGCGGACTAACAATTGCACAAATTTATCGCATGAGTGTCTCAAAATCAATACCTTCAAAAATAATTACAGGTTGGCAAGATAATGGATCCAATTTATTAAACAACAATTCATGGTCGCAAATTGCTGGTGGGGATGGAATGGATTGTTTGATAGATCACTCAAATTCAAGTATTGTTTATACAAGCACTCCAAACGGAAGTTTTCAAATCTCAACGAATGGTGGAAATACTTTTTCACAAATCTCTGGCAATATTACTTCGCAAGAAGAAGGTGCATGGGTTACTCCTTTTGTTCAACATCCAACTACTGCCGCTACTATTTTTGCTGGATATTTAAACATATGGAAATCAACTGACAGAGGAAATAACTGGGTAAAACTATCTAATTTCAGTTCAACAGACCAATTAAAAACATTGGCTATTTCGTCAAGCAATCCTAACTACATTTATACAGCTACTGATAACATTATGTATAAAACCATAGATGGAGGAGCAAATTGGACCACCATTAACAATGCCCAATTACCTTCAAATGCAATAACTTACATTACAGTAAGCGCAACAAATCCTAATGTAGTTTGGATTACATGTTCGGGATATACTGCTGGTCAGAAAATATATGAGACCAGAAATGCAGGTTCCACATGGACTAATATTTCGGGTAATCTACCAAATATACCTGCAAATTGTATCAGCTCTCAAAATCAATCTAATGAAGCTTTATATGTTGGCATGGATGCAGGTATCTACTACAAAGATAGCACATTAACTGAGTGGCAATTGTATTCAAATAATTTACCCAATGTTGTTGTTAATGAATTAGAAATTTCACCTACTATAAATAAAATCAGAGCTGCAACTTATGGCAGAGGTGTTTGGGAATCTCCGCTTTATACACCAAATGCCATTTCTGAAAACATTGACAATAAGCAGGAAATTATTGTTTTCCCATCACCTTCTAAAGGAGAACTTAATCTGAATGTAAGCAGTTTAATAAATTCAAATGCAAAAATTGAAGTTTACAATTCTGAAGGAAAAATAATATTTGAAACCGAAACCAAATTTAGTAGCGATTTATATACATTTAATATTTCAGAGAAACCAAATGGTAATTATTTCGTTAAAATCAAAGCAAATGAGAAAACTTATAATTCTCGCTTTGTGAAAATTTCTGAATAATTAAAAAATAAAGATTTATGAAAAAATTTTATGGTATAATTGTAATTTTATTTATTGTATTTGCTTGTAAAACAAAACACTCAAATGATAATAAATTAATAACAGAAAAAATTCAATATGATGTATTGATAAATAATACTGAGCCAGATATGGATTGGTGGAATCAAAATATTGAAGGACCAAAACGAGACAAATTTATAAATCTGATTTTTGAAGCTATAAAAAACGACAAATTAAAAATATACAATTTAAATGAAGAGAGCACAAATTTAGAAAGTGTGCTCTCTAATTTATTTGCATTTGATACAATACGTAATCAAAAAATCGGGAAAAACAATCAAATAACTGATAGCGTTTTTATTACAAATTCATTCAGTCAAGAAAAAATCAATCAAATCAGATTCAAAGAAAAATGGTATTTAAATGAAAATACTTTAGAAATTGTAAAAAATGTTGATGCTTTTTGTCCTGTGATGCTAATCGATAATCCTGAAAAAGAGAATAAACTTTCATTTCCATTATTCTGGATTTTTTCTGACTCAACACAACAATCAGAAGACAAAGACCTGATTACCATTACTCCGAAAATTATGTATGATGTTTTTATTAAATCTGAAAATGATAAAACCAATTGGTTTACAAATAATATTGTTGCTTCAGATAGAGATTATTTTTTGAACAAAATAATTGAAGTTGCATCAAAAGGTAAACTAAAAATTTACGATTATTTCGATAATATTGTTGATAAAGAAGCATTTAAAAAAATATTAAACCGTAAAGACACGGTTTTAGTTGAAAACCTTGAAGACCCTGGAAGTTTTACACCTCAGATATCAGATATCAGCTTAGATATCAAATCAATAAATAAAATTCGATTTATTGAAGAATGGAAAATAGATCCAAAATCATTTCGCTTTATCAAAACCGTGAAAGCAATTAGCTTACTTACTGAAAACCGTGAAAACGACGGAACAATAAGAGGTTATACTCCTGTTTTCTATATTTACTTTGATGAAAGCATTAAAAATATTACCAAAAATTAAACCATTTAATGGAATATCAATTTCATCGTTTCAACAACGGTATCAGACTGGTACATAAATATACCAACTCAAATATCGCACACTGTGGTTTAATAATAAATACTGGTTCGCGAGACGAACTCGAAAATGAAATCGGAATTGCACACTTTATTGAACATTGCATTTTTAAAGGCACTATTAAACGTAAGTCGCATCATATCATTAATCGTATCGACAGTGTTGGTGGCGATTTAAATGCTTACACAACCAAAGAAGAAACGGTAGTTTATGCTTCTTTTTTAAAAGAATACTATCCTAGAGCACTTGATTTATTTTCTGACATTGTATTCAATTCGGTATTTCCTGAAAAAGAAATAAACAAAGAAAAAGATGTTGTTATCGAAGAAATTAGTTCTTATAAAGATACGCCATCAGAATTAATTTTCGATGAATTTGAACAACAAATTTATGAAAATCACCCACTTGGTAATTTGATACTGGGTTCAGCAAAAGACATTAAAAAATACAATTCGAAAAACCTTATCAACTTTATTAAAAGAGTTTATAACACTGATGAAATGGTTATTTGCTCTGTTGGAAAAATTGATTTTAAAGCAATTATAAAACTTTGCGAGAAATATTTTGGTATTTTTGAGCCGAATTTAAGAACTTATACCAGACAAAAATTTGAGAATTATAATGCAAGTATTGTTTCTAAAAATAAAAAAACATTTCAATCACATTGCTTAATAGGAAACATTGCTTATCCCTTGAATGACAACAAAAAGACAGATCTATCCTTTCTTACAAATTTATTGGGAGGTCCAGCAATGAATTCACGTTTAAGTATTGCTTTGAGAGAAAAAAAAGGCTTATCTTATAATGTAGAAGCAAGTTACACTCCTTATTCTGATACAGGTTTGTTTTGCATATACTTCGGAACCGATAATTCAACCTATGAAAAAGCGCTACAAACCGTTATAAATGAATTAGATAAATTAAAAAACAACAAACTAAGTATAAATCAGTTACATTTATTTAAAAAACAATATACAGGACAAGTTGCATTATCTTTTGATTCAAATTTAAACGAAATGCTTTCAATTGGAAAAAGCTATCTGGTTTATAATAAAGTGGATAGCATAGAAGAAATAGGTAAAAAAATAGATATTCTTACTTCTGAAAACATTTTGGAAGTAGCTAATGAAATTTTTGAAAATAACAACTTGAGCATATTAAATTACAAATCAAAATAATTTTATGTTTACAATGATTAATCCTGATTATGAAGAGTATGCGATAAAACATTCTTCTGATGAAACTGAAATTTTGAAGCAATTAAACAGAGAAACGCACTTAAAAATTTTGCAACCCAGAATGCTATCGGGGCATTTGCAAGGCAAGTTACTTGAGTTGTTAAGTTGCATGATTAAACCTAACAGAATACTCGAAATAGGCACTTATACAGGATATTCAGCAATTGCTTTAGCACAAGGCTTAACAGAAAATGGAATATTACATACTATTGATATTAATGTAGAACTTGAAAATATTGTAAAAGATTATATTAAAAAATCAGGTTTTGAAAATAAAATTAAAATCCATATTGGCGATGCAATGCAAATAATACCTCAAATTGATGAAATCTACGATTTAGTTTTTATAGATGCTGATAAAGAGAACTATATAAATTATTTTAACCTTGTTATAGAGAAAGTAAGTAAAGGTGGATTTATTATTGCAGACAATGTTTTGTGGAGTGGCAAAGTACTAAATGAAGCACAAAAAAATGACATTGACACCATTAATTTACAGAAATTCAACAAATTAATCAAGGAAGACAATCGGGTTGAAAATCTTTTATTACCATTTAGAGATGGATTAATGATTATGAAGAAAATTTAGATGTAAACAGTAAGATTTTTAAACTAATATTTCAGTTTTTTTTGTCATTGCATTAAAATAAAGATTTGAATTTTGCGTTATCAATCAAAATCATAACAAAAACTTAGCGTGAAGAAAACAATTTTATTCAACTTAATTGTATTAATTTCTGCAATTTACATTAATGCGTCTGCTCAAACAGGAGGTACAAAAACATATCAGTTTTTAACGTTACCAAATTCGGCAAGAATAGCTGCTATGGGTGGTAATTTTTTAGCAATAAAAGATAATGATTTATCATTGGCTATTGCAAACCCATCACTTATTACTGATAAAATGAATGGAAAGCTTGCCATTAATTATGTTAATTATTTTTCCGATATTAATTATGGATTTGCAGCTTATGCTCAATCTTTCAATAAATTAGGAACTTTTGTTGGCAGTTTGCAATATATCAACTACGGAAGTTTTACTTATGCTGACCCCACAGGATTAACCTCGGGCACATTTAAAGCTGGCGAATACGCTTTAAATATAGGTTGGTCAAAAATGTTAGATTCAAACTTTAGTTTAGGTTCAAATCTGAAATTAATAAATTCAAATTTTGAAACATACAATTCATTTGGCTTTGCTGTTGATATAGCTGCAACCTATAACAATACCGCAAAAAGATTTACGGCTTCATTGATGCTGAAAAATATAGGAAGGCAATTATCTTATTATACCAACGGAAATCGCGAAGACTTACCTTTCGAAATTCAATTTGGATTATCAAAAAGACTTAAACATGCCCCTTTTCGTTTTTCTCTATTATTAAATCATCTTGAAAAATGGGATATTACATATGAAGATCCTCTAAATCCATCCATTAAAACAGATCCTTTAACTGGAGAAAAAATTGAAAAAACAGATGCTGCAAAATTCGGAGATAAACTAATGAGGCATGTTGTGGCAGGAGTAGAGTTTATTCCATCAGAAAATTTCAACATCCGATTAGGTTATAATTATCAACGCAGGCAAGAAATGAAAGTTGAATCTGCTTTGTCAACAGTTGGTTTTTCATGGGGTTTCGGCTTTAGAGTTTCTAAATTTTATTTAAGCTATGCAAATGTTATTCAACATCTTGCTGGTTCTTCACATTTTTTCACAATTGCAACAAACATCTCTGAATTTTAAATTTCAATGCTAGATAAACATCTTCACATTATTTCATTTAATGTACCCTACCCTGCCAATTATGGTGGTGTAATAGATGTTTACTACAAAATTAAAGCTTTATATAATGCTGGTATTAAAGTACATCTGCATTGTTTTGAATACGGTAGAGATTTTCCAGTTGAATTAAAGAAGATTTGTTTCGAGATAAAGTATTACAAGCGTAAAACAAGCTTTATTTCATCAATTAGCATAACACCATATATCGTAAACAGCAGAAAATCAAATCATTTAATCAACAATTTAATTAAAGATAATTATCCAATATTGTTTGAAGGATTACATACTTGTTATTATATTGATGATGAAAGACTTAAAAGTCGAATTAAAATTTATCGCGAAAGTAATATTGAACATCATTATTATTATCATTTATTCAAATCGGAGAATAATATCTTTAAAAAGCTTTATTATATAACTGAAAGCATCAAATTAAAAATATTTCAAAAAAAATTAAAAAATGCTGATTTAATGCTTGTTGTATCAGAAAATGATACTTTATATCTACAAAAAAAATTTCCAAAAAATAAAGTTTGCTACCTGCCTAGCTTTCATCCTAATGAAAAAATAAAGGTAAAACAGGGAATAGGCAATTATATTTTATATCATGGTAATCTTTCGGTATCAGAAAATGAGGAAGCTGCATGTTTTTTAATTGAAAACATTTTCGACAAAGTTAAACTCCCTTTTATTATTGCAGGATTGAATCCCGGAAATAAAATAAAAAGCATGGCAGCCAAGTATCATCATATCAAACTTATAGAAAATCCAGATGAGCAGAAAATGCATGAATTAATAAGCGAAGCACAAATAAATATTTTGCTTACATTTCAGGAAACCGGTTTAAAATTAAAATTATTGAATACTTTATACAATGGAAGATACTGTTTGGTAAACAGTAAAATGCTTGCAGGCACAAATTTGCATGAATTATGTTTAATAGCTGACTCAAAAGAAGATATTCAAAAGAAATTATTAACTCTATTTAATAATGAATTTAATTTGAATGAATTAGAACATAGACAAGAAATCTTAAATAAGAACTTTTCAAACCAATCTAATTTAAAAAAGCTACTTAGTTTAGTTTTTATAGAAAAATAAAAGGCATCCGTTTTCGAATGCCTTTTTTATTTTCAATCAACAAATAAATTATCTTAAGATTAATTTTTCTGTTGAAGTTTTTCCATTTTTATCAGTAAATTTCACAAAATATATTCCTTTTCCATAATTAGAAAGATCAAAATCATTAATCCCCTTAACTACTTCTTTAGAAATAATCAAACTACCAACCATTGAATAAATCTTAACATCGCCACCATTAGCATTGTCAATATTTAAAGTAAATTTTCCATTAGTTGGATTTGGATAAATTCCAGTTTCAATATTACTTAAATCATTGATACCAGTCATCAAACTAATGTCAGCTTTGTTACGAGCGGTAATATAATACTTATTAAATGTAAAATTAACAACGCCAGTTACACTACCATTCCCTTGAGGAATAGGTAATCCAATATAATCAATACTATAAATATAAGTGTAGAATAATGTATCAGAAGTAGCACCTTGAGTCATTTTGTATTTTTTATTATTTGCAAAATTTCCAGTTGCAGCAAAAGCTATATTCTCCATTTTGATTAATTTAGATTGATGTGCTCTCATAAAGGTAGTATCCAACATATTTGCAGCAGTAACAACCAAAGGTGTAACAGTATTTTGTCCTGAAGTTGCTGGGCCTGGATCAGCAACTGGAATAAATTCAAGTAAACCGAAATAGTTATATAATTTACCTTTTATGCCAGTTATTCCGTCTCCAACATTATAAACAGTAGTTATTTTTGCAGGATTTGGATCATCAATTAAAATAGCAGCACTTGCATCCTGAATATATTTCTGATTTCTGTTAGAAATTTTACATGTTAAAATTACTTCATTACTTAATTGGTATAAAGTAGAGTTATCGGCTGGTTTTGCTCTTAATTCAGCTATAGAAGCTACAGGAATTGCTGCAACTGCAGTTGTAAAAGTAACATCAGTACCGTAGCTGGTACCAACAGAATTAGTTGCATAAGCTCTTACATGATAAAGTGTAGAACCAATTAATGATGTAAGATTTCCACTAAAAGTTCCAGTTGTTCCAGAAACACTTACTTTGGAATCAGCAATAGTAGGATTTGCAGAAGTACTCCAGCAGATACCTCTCTCAGTAATTGCAGCTCCACCATCATTAGTAACTTCACCAGCAACAGTAGCAGAATTAGAAGTTATTGCAGATACTGTACCAGTTGCTACAACTGGTGCAACGTTACCTGAAGCAGTAAGAAAATCAAGGTCAGCACCATAAGAAGTTCCAGAACTATTTATTGCATATGCTCTAAAATGATAAGTAGTGTTTGCAGTTAAGCTTGTGAGATTTGCAGTAAAAGCACCTATTGTTCCACTCGCTGTTACTTTTGTATCAGCTGTAGTTGGGTTAACAGATGTGCTGTAACAAATACCTCTTTCTGTAATTGCAGCTCCACCATCAGAAGTTACATTTCCACCGCAAGTAGCAGTTGTTGAAGTAATTCCAGTAGCAGCAACAGAAGTTAAAATTGGTGCTGTTATAGTTCCGCTAAAACCGATTGCCGCATTCCAAGTGTTTGCAACTCTAATTTCATCAATACTCAAATTAGGTGCATTAACAGAACTACCCTGTCTTAATGCAATTCCTTGTGATACAGTATCCAAATCAGGTTGTGTAATATCTGTTGCAGTTAATGTTGGAGTTCCCTCAACACTTATTGCTGGATTAACAAATAAAGAAGCAACATCATTTGCAGTACCAGAATTAATGGTATATTTAATTACTATTAAATGAGTTGAATTGAAATCGTAAGTTGTAGTTGTATAAACCAAACTTGAAGCAGATGAACCTTTCATAAATCCAAATTTAATTTTATTTGGAGTTACAGTTGTGTCTTTTTTAATATAAACTCTTGATGCAAATGCTGATGTAGAACCTGGTTTCATTAAATGCAAAAAATAATCACCTACACCCGTTGCAGCAGTAACATTAACTAATGCAGCTACATAAATTGAATTTCCAGCATAAGTTGTAGCAAATCCTCGGTTTATATCTTGCCCGGTCATATTTAAGGTTGCTTTATTACCAACTGAAGTTGGATAAGAAGCATAACTTAATGATCCAGCAGTTGATAAAATAGTATTAGATCCTAAGCCACTATGACCTGTCCAACCATGACCTGAAATTGAATCTCCAACCGTATAATCGAACTGCTCATTGAGCAATAATTGGGCATTTGCATTTAAGCCCATCAATATCACCATGATAAGTGATAAAAAAAATGTAATTGTTTTCTTCATGATTTAAAAAAAATTAATTATTTATTCTTGTATTTAAAATTATTTTCATTAGAAAAATCATACAAAGTTACACATAATTACATAAAGAAAAATTTTTTAACTTTATTTTTGATTAAATTTAACGTAAAAATCTCATTAAAAACACTTTAAACTCACACACCCTTTTATATAATATTCAATTTCAATCAAATACAAAGCTATTTATAAAAATAGAAATAAAATGCTTATTTTTGTACTAAATAATGTTTAACCCAAATTAATCAATAGGAAACTTGAAAAGTCGAACTATTTGATTTAATTAGGTTTATCCCGAATTAGTTATTGTAATTAAATTATTTAAAAATGAGTAATTTGGGTTTATAGACAATATTATTTTAATATTAATGATTGATGAATTAATCAAATTTAATTTTATAAAATGAGCCATGAGAAAATATTCACACAAAGGAGGATGTTTATATGGCGAGTTCTCCCAAAGTTTCGGGAACAATTATATAATTAGAAAAAGTAAACAGATGAAACATTCTGGACAAAGTAAATTTGACACACACGAGGATGATTATTTCAGGGAAACCTAAGAGGTTTCGAAAACATGTTAGATTTAATCAAGTTAATGAATTACAGAAAAATAATAAATTATAAACAGATGAAAAAAATATTTAACAAAACAGGCTATAAATGGAAATTTGCCAGAGTTGGTGGCATCGATAGAGTTTGTATCGACAAGGGAAGTGATTTAATGAATCTTGATCAGTTAGATCAGAAACTCTGGACTGCATTGAGTTGCCCTATTTATGGACTGGAATTCGATTCAAAAACACTTGAACTTATGGATGCTGATTCCGACGGCAGACTTAGGGCTAATGAAATTATTACTGCCATCAAATGGATAGGTTCGATATTGAAAAATCCGGATGATTTAATTAATTCCGGTGATAAATTTCCATTAAGTGCCATTAATACCGATAATCCGGAAGGCAAACAACTTTATGAATCGGCAAAACAAATCCTTTATAATATCGGACGTCCAGATGATGAGTTTATTACAGTAGAAGAAACTTCAGATACGGTTAAAATATTTGCATCTACCCTATTTAACGGTGATGGAATTATAATAACAGATTCTGCTGATAATGAAGAAGAAAAAGAATGTATAAATGACATTATAAACTGCAACGGTTCAGTTACTGACAGAAGTGGTAATCAGGGTATTTCATTGGAAATTACTGAAAAATTCTTTGATGATTGCAAAACTTATTCCGACTGGCATATTAAAGCAGAAACAGATGCCGATTTAATTTTACCCTTTGGCGAAAATACGGATTTGTGTATGCAATCCTTCGACAAACTGAAAGCAAAAATTGATGATTATTTTTTGCGTTGCAAGCTTGCTGAATTCGACAATCGCTCTCCTGAAGTTTTTAACCAGTTGATGAGTCGTTACGAAAACATTTCTGCAAAAAATCTTTCGGAGTGCTTAGATGAAATTGCGAGTTTTCCATTGGCTTTTACTGCTGCAAATCAAGAGCTTCAGCTAACAAAAGAAATTAATCCAGCTTGGCAAAGTGAAATAAACAATTTTAAAACACTGATAGTTGATGTGTTATATAAAAATAAAAAATCATTAACCGAAAGTGAATGGCTGATAATTTCTGAAAAATTTACAGCTTACAAAAAATGGATTTCTGAAAAACCAACTTCAAATGTTGAATCTTTGGGCTTAGATAAAATTCATAAATACCTCAACAGCAATATCAAACAACAATTGATTTTATTGATTGAAAAAGATATTGAACTCCAGGAAGAAGCAGATTCAATATCTAAAGTAGATCAATTGGTTAGGTATTACAGAGATTTATATATTTTATTAAAGAACTTTGTTTCGTTTAATGATTTTTACGACAGAGATCAAAAAGCTATTTTTCAGGCAGGTACATTATATATCGACAGAAGAAGTTGTGATTTGTGCCTGAGAGTTAATGATGTAGCCAAACATAGTGTGATGGCAAATTTGAGTGGCATGTATCTGATGTATTGTGAATGTGTATCACGTTCAAAAGGCGAAACCATGCAAATAGTTGTGGCTCTCACAAATGGAGATATTGACAATCTGATGCCTGGCAGAAACGGTGTTTTTTACGACCGATCAGGTAATGATTGGGATGCCACTATTACCAAAATTATTGAGAATCCGGTAAGTATCAGGCAAGCATTTTGGTCGCCTTACCGCAAAGCCAGCAAAATGATTGGAAATCAAATAGAGAAATTTGCAACTGCAAAAGAAAAAAATACACACGATAATATGGCAAGTGGTGTTGAGAGCGGTACAAAAAAAGTAATTACTGAACCGGCAAATGCAGCAACAAAAGCTGCTGAAGAAAAACCAGCACCAACCAAAGCATCTGAAGCATTTGATATTGGAAAATTTGTAGGAATTTTCGCAGCAATCAGCATGGCAATAGGTGCAATAGGTACAGCTTTGGTAGCTGTATTTGCTGGGTTTTTCCAATTAAAATTCTGGCAAATGCCAATAGCTTTTGCTGGCATTATGCTTATGATATCAGGTCCCTCAATGATACTGGCTTATCTGAAACTCAGAAAAAGAAACTTAGCACCACTTTTAGATGCAAATGGCTGGGCCATAAATGCCAGAGCGCTAATAAATATCTATTTTGGCAGAACGCTAACTGCAGTTGCTACCTTACCTCCTAATTCTGAAAGAAATCTGATAGATCCTTATTCAAAGAAAAAATCGCCTGTAATTCCTATCACATTAATAGTAATTGTATTAGCCGCAATTGCAATTTATTTACTCTGTTTAAACGGTTGGAGTCACTGCCCGATTAAAATGTTTTTTAAATAAAAACAAAAGGCTTTTATCTTTTATTTTTATAATTTTATCGAAAAAGATTGTTAGTTAGTTAGCAATCTTTTTTCTTTGCATAATAATCAAAATCAAAGCAATATGTTAAGAAAAGTATTACTTCTTAGTTTTCTCACTTTCGCATTTTATTTTACTGATGCTCAAAATCTTAAAAGAAGAGCGTATATGGGTAGCGTTTTGGTAAACCTCAACGATTCTATTGTAAAAGCTCATCATTTAACTTCAAATGATGGAGTTATGATAACTCAAACTATTGAAGGCGGAACAGCTCAAAAAATCGGATTAAATTCAGGAGACATTATACTGTCATTTAACAATATACAAATTAAAACCCGAACTGATTTCATGCAAATTATTTCAAAAATGAAAGCAGATGAAGATATCACGTTTGTAGTTGTAAGAAAAAATAAAACCAAAATCATTAAAGGAAAAACCATGGGCTACAAACCTGATAATTACGATTTTGCGGATGTAATTTATGATGAAATTCCTTTTGAAGGCGGATATTTGCGAAACGTAATACTGAAACCCAAAGGCAAAGCAATATCGCCTGTGGTATTTTTTATTCAGGGCTATACTTGTGCAAGTATTGACAATATGGGATTTGACCATCCTTATGAAAAAATACTGATAGAACTCGTTAAAAACGGAATTGCAGTTTTTAAAGTTGAAAAACCAGGCATGGGTGACTGCAAGGGAACACCTGATTGTGAAAACATTGATTTTTACACCGAACTAAGAGCTTTTGAAAAAGCATATCAACATATTCCAAATTATAAGTTTTTGGATACCAATAATATATTTATTTTCGGACATTCAATGGGTGGAGTAATTGCTCCAATTATGAAACGCCAGCCCGAAGCAAAGGGAATTGCCGTTTATGGAACAGTAACCCGTTCGTGGTTTGAGTATTTTGTTGAAATGTCGAGAATTCAAAATACACTTTCAGGTGAAGATTATAAAGACAATGAAAATATGTTTTCGACACGTTTAAAATTTAATTATGAGTATCTTATAAATAAAAAAACACCGGAAGAACTTTCGAAAGACAGTGCTATAAATGAAATTTTAAAAACAGAATGGCAATATCAATATCCTGATAAAATTACGGGTAGAAATTATAAATACTGGCAACAGTTACAAGATGTAAGCATGCTAATAGGTTGGGCTGATTACAATGGAAAAGTTTTGTCAATTTGGGGTGAAACTGATTTTGTTGCTTTCAGCAAACTTGATCATCAATGGATAGCAGATATTGTAAATCAATATCATAAGGGGAATGCACAATTTATTTCATTACCAAATTCAGATCATGCTTTTACCTATAACGAAAATATGCAGGAAGCAGTAAAAAACTGGACTAATTCAACTTACAGAAAAGCCCATTTTAATGATGCCATCAATAAAGCATTGCTAAAATGGATTAATACTGAAGTTAAATAAATAAAAATCAAGATTCTCAAATAAATTCAAATATTTATTTGAGAATTTTTAAGCAATTTCAATGGTTTCGTCACCTATTTCAACAATATCGCCCGAACGGAGTTTTTTCCTTTTTCTGAATTCAACTTCATCATTTACAATAACGTCTCCATTATCAACTATTTGCTTGGCACTGCCACCAGATTCGGCAATTCCTAGAAGTTTCAATAATTTTATAAGTTCAATAAAATCTTCACCTTGCAAATCAAATTTCATAAACAGTAAATTTATAAGAACATTTCTGTTCGATTAATATTCGCCAAAATTAGTTCTTATTTATAAAATAACTCAAAATTAATTACATTGATGAATAATTAGAAATAAAACGGCACTACAATACAAGCATCAAAAAACTCCATAAAACACTGTATATATAAAGATTAAGTATAATAAAATTAATCAAATTGGGCTTAAGTTTTTTTAACACAAAATATGCAGGATTTTCTTAAATTTGCAATCTTAAAATTTAGAGAAATGTTTACAAATCAGGAGAAATTTTTTGGAGAAGGTCTTACCTATGATGATGTTTTGTTGGTGCCGGCATATTCTGAAATACTTCCACGCGAAGTTAATGTTAGTTCGATGTTTTCCAGAAACATAAAAATGAACATCCCTATCGTATCTGCGGCAATGGATACAGTTACAGAATCCACATTGGCAATTGCAATAGCTCAAGAAGGAGGTATTGGCGTATTGCACAAAAATATGACTATTGAAGAGCAAGCAAAAGAAGTAAAAAAAGTTAAACGTGCTGAAAATGGCATGATTCTCGATCCAGTAACTGTTGATGATGATGCATTGGTTTCTGATGCATTAAGCATGATGAAAGAATTTAAAATCGGGGGTATTCCTGTAGTAAACAAGAATAAAGAATTGGTTGGTATTGTAACAAATAGAGATTTGCGATTTGAACGTAATCAAAAACGTCCGATTCGGGAAATTATGACAAAAAAAGTAATTACCACTTCTGAATTTACTGATTTTGATAAAGCTGCAGATATTTTACAAGAACACAGAATAGAAAAACTACCTGTTGTAAATAATCAGAATAAATTGGTAGGGCTGATTACATACCGAGATATTATAAAGTTAAAAGAACGTCCGAATGCATGTAAAGATAAGAATGGGAGATTAAGAGTTGCTGCTGGAGTTGGAGTTACCGGAAATTTGATGGAAAGAGTTGAAGCTCTGGTTAAAGCTGGAGTTGATGCAATTGTTATTGATACTGCTCATGGTCATACCAAAGGTGTGATTGACGCATTAAAAATGGTAAAAAGCAGATACACAGAAATTGATGTGGTTGTTGGAAATATTGCAACCGCAGAAGCAGCTGTAGATTTGATGAATGCAGGTGCAGATGGAATTAAAGTGGGAATAGGACCAGGATCAATTTGCACAACCCGTGTTATTGCTGGCATTGGTGTCCCACAACTTTCAGCAGTTTATCATGTTTCACAGGCTTTAAAAGGAAGTGGAATTCCGGTAATTGCAGATGGAGGCATCAGATATTCTGGCGATATTGTAAAAGCATTAGCCGGTGGTGGTAGTTCAATAATGGCAGGTTCATTATTTGCAGGAGTAGAAGAATCGCCTGGTGAAACCATTATTTTTGAAGGCAGAAAATTTAAAACCTATCGCGGAATGGGTTCAATTGATGCCATGCAACAAGGATCAAAAGACCGTTATTTTCAGGATATGGAGGATGATATACAAAAACTTGTTCCCGAAGGTATTGTTGGAAGAGTAGCTTACAAAGGCACTTTATCTGAAGTTATTCACCAAATGGTTGGCGGTTTAAAAGCTGGTATGGGTTATACAGGTTCAAAAGATATAGAAACTCTTCAAAAAGCCAAATTTATAAAAATTACGCCTGCTGGTGTTGCCGAAAGTCATCCTCATGATATCACAATAACCAGAGAAGCACCAAATTATAGCCGATAAATAATTTATTAATAAACAAAAACTTACAAAATCTATGTCAATGATAATTAATAAGCAAATGAAAATTACAAAATCAATTTTGATTCTTTTTGCATTATTCACATTTTCGAGCAGTTTTGCTCAACAAAACAACGAGCCATATTTATTAAATATTGCCGGTGAAAACATTAGTAAAGCCGAATTTTTAAGAGTTTTTCAGAAAAACAATTCGAAAGATCAAGCAATTGATAAAAAAGCGCTTGATGAATACTTGGAACTATACATCAATTTCAAATTAAAAGTAAAAGAAGCCATTGAATCGGGTTTAGATACTGCAAAATCATTTAAATCAGAATTAAGCGGATACAGAAGCCAATTAGCTCAACCTTATCTGGTTGATAAAGATGTAACAGAAGAGCTTATCAATGAAGCATATAATCATATGCAATTTGATATCAGAGCCAGTCATATTTTGATAAAACTCGATAAAAATGCGTCTCCTGCCGATACGCTAGTTGCTTATAACAAGATTATTAATCTCAGAAAAAGAATTTTGGCAGGCGAAACTTTTGAAAAAGTAGCCTCAGAATCTTCAGACGACCCATCTGCAAAAGATATGCCAGCAACCAAAGAACGTCCTGAATACAAAGGAAATGGTGGTGATTTAGGCTATTTTTCAGCTTTCGATATGATTTATTCTTTTGAATTTGGAGCTTATAATACCAAAACAGCTGAAATCTCGATGCCCATTCGCTCAGATTATGGTTATCATATTATCAAAGTTACTGATAAAAAGAAAGCTATGGGCAAAGTTCAGATTGCTCATATTTTGATATCGATGCCACAAAATGCGCCTGAAGCAGACTTAAAAAATGCGCAAACTAAAATTAGCGAAATTAAAACCAAATTAAAAAATGGAACATCGTTCGAAGATTTGGTAAAAGAATATTCTGACGACAAAGGCTCAGTAAGTAAAGGTGGTGTATTACCCGAATTTGGTGTAAACAGAATGATTCCAGAATTTATTGTTGCTATTTCCAAATTAGAAAAACCTGGCGATATCAGCGATGCAATTCAATCAAAATACGGATGGCATATTTTAAAACTTATTGATAAAAAAGGAATTAAGCCTATAGATGATTTACGTTCTGAAATAAAACAAAAAATTGCTAAAGACGAACGTTCAAATAAAAGCAAAGAATCTTTCTTAAATAAACTGAAGATTGAATACAAATTCACTGAAAATCAAAAAACAATTAAAGATTTTTACAAAGTAGTTACTGATTCTATCTTCCAGAATTCATGGAATGCCGATGAAGCTAAAATGCTAACAGCTAAGATGTTTAGCATTGGCGAAAAAACATATACTCAAACTGATTTTGCTCAATATCTGGCAGTTAAACATGAAGGTATTCCAACACAAACTATCGAATCTTATGTAAATAATAAGTATAAAGAATGGCAGGAATATTTATTATTTAGATTTGCTGACAGCAAACTTGAAGATAAATATCAGGATTTCAAAATACTAATGCAGGAATATCATGATGGTATTTTATTATTTGATTTAACCGACAGAAATGTATGGTCAAAAGCAATTAAAGATACTGTTGGACTTAAAGAATTCCACTCGAAAAATGCAGTAAATTATATGTGGGGCGATCGGGTTGATGCAACTGTATTTACTTTTAAAGACAATAAAGTAAGTGAAAAAAATGCACGTAAATTTGTAGAAAAAATAAATAAAAAAGAATATAATCATGACTTTTCTAAAATAGAAACAATGATTACTAAACTATCAAAAGACAGTGCCGCAGTTGAATACAAATACGACAAATTTTCTAAAGGTGATAACAAATTTGTTGATCAAGTAAACTGGCAACAAGGAGTGGCTAACACAATTAATGATGGCAACAATTTGATAATTATACTTATAAACAATAAAATAGCACCTGAACAAAAAACTTTATCAGAAGCTAAAGGTGTTGTTACTGCTGATTATCAAAACTATCTTGAAAAAGAATGGCTAAAATCTTTAAGACAAAAATATAGTTTTAACATCAACAGAGAAGTTTATAATACAATAAAATAAATCTAATTTCACTTAAAAACCTGACAAGCTTAAATCTAACTTGTCAGGTTTTAATATAAATTTAAATGCAGATAATCAAGAATTTAATTTTGGCATTAAGCTTTTGCCTGATTTTATTTAGTTGTAATTCGAAAAAAGATGATGCCATATTGGCAACAGCTTTTGATTATACACTATATCAATCTGATATTAAAGGCATAGTACCCGAAGGTAGTTCTAAAGCTGATAGCATTTCTATTATTAAGAATTATATAAACAATTGGATTAAACAAAAAATTGTACTTCATAAAGCTGAAAAAAATCTGAACTCAGATCAAAAAGATTTTACACAACAGCTTGAAGATTACAAAAATTCATTGATTATCTATTCTTATGAAACCAAACTAATTAATCAACTTCTCGATACCAATATTTCGAATGAAGAAATAGAAAAATACTATAATGAAAATTCCGAAAATTTCTTACTGAAAGACAATATCATTAAGGTAAACTATGTAAAATTAGAAATTAATTCTCCTATGAAAGCTAAATTTAAAAATTTGGTTTTGAGCAAAAAAGATGACAATGGAGATAAAAACCAATTGGTAGATTTGTGTACAAAATATGCTGTAAACTTTTATCTGGATGACGATGCCTGGTTGCTTTTCGACGATTTATTAAAAGAAATCCCAATTGAAACTTATGATCAGGAAGCTTATTTGAAGAGCAACAGAACCATTGAAACCAAAGATGAAAATTTTTACTATTTAATTAATATCAAAGACTTTAAAATAAGGGAGAGCACTTCTCCTATTAGTTTTGAAAAAGATAATATAAAAAATATCATTATCAACAAACGAAAGTTAGAACTTGTACAAAATATGCACAAAGAAGCATTTGATCAGGCAGTTAAAAATAATGATTTTAAAATTTATTAAACAAACAATAAAAAAAAGAAAATAGAGTTTGTAAAACAACTTATTATAAATACTATGCAAAAAATAAAAGTATTCATCATTTTAATTACTCTTTTTATTTCAGGCTCATCTGTTGCTCAAAATCAAATAATTGATCAGGTGGTTGCAATAGTGGGAGCCAACATTGTAAAGCTTTCTGATATTGAAATTCAATATAATCAGATGAAAGCTCAGGGAAATTTAATTGGTGGAGATAATGCCAAGTGTAATATATTAGAAAGCACTTTGTTTACCAAACTGATGATAAATCAGGCTAAACTCGATAGTGTGGTAGTGGCAGACGAACAAGTTGAAAGCGAACTCGACCGCCGTTTAAGATACTATATTGCTCAATTTGGATCTAAAGATAAATTTGAAGAGTTTTACAAAAAAACTACTTTAGAATTTAAAGATGAATTCAGAGAAGTAATCAGAGGACAAATGGTTGCCCAGATGATGGAAGGTAATATTACCGAAAACATTAAAGTTACCCCAAATGAAGTTAGAAAATATTATGACGAAATTCCAAAAGACAGCATTCCTTTAATTGATGCTGAATATGAAATAGGACATATTGTGCGCCAACCCGAAATAAGTAAGGAAGAAATGGAAGTTATAAAACAAAGACTTGAAGAATTGCGTGAACGTATTTTGAAAGGTGAAAAATTTGCATCTCTGGCCGTTTTGTATTCCGAAGATCCCGGTTCTGCTTCTAAAGGTGGCGAACTTGGCTTATTTGGAAGAGGCGAAATGTTTTCGGAGTTTGAAGCTGCTGCTTTCAGCTTAAAACAGCCTGATGAAGTTTCGAAAGTAATTAAAACCAAAGCCGGTTATCACTTATTGCAACTTATCGAAAGAAGAGGCGAATTTGTAAATGTTAGACATATTTTATTGATGCCTAAAGTTTCGCCTTATCAACTTGGTAAAGCCAAAAATTATCTCGATAGTGTTTATCAGGTAATAAAAGATAGTGCAATGAGTTTTGAAACTGCTGCACTGAGGTTTTCTGATGACGCCAATAAAAACAATGGTGGTTTGATAGTGAATCCTAATAGCGGAACTACCAAATTTGGTGCTGATGATGTGGATCCTTCGGTATTTTTTGTAGTTGATAAATTAAAAATTGGGGAGTATTCTAAACCAGTTGTAATGAAAGATGCTGATGGCAAACAGGCTTATCGGATTATCTATCTGAAAACAAGAACCACAGCTCACAGAGCCAATCTGAAAGATGATTACGACAAAATACAAAATGCTGCACTCGAAAATGCCAAATCAAAAGCTGTAAAAAAATGGATAAACGAAAAAATTGCTAAGACATATATTAAGATTTTTGACGATTATAAAAATTGCACTTTCGAAAATAACTGGCTGAAGAAATAAACAGCATACTGTTGGCAGTTTTTAATAACTCAATAACCTAATAACTTATAATAAAATGGACTATAAATCGGATGTTGAGGCAATGAATGCCTTTGTTGAAAAATATAATTTACTCAAAAAAGAAATTGCGAAAGTAATTGTAGGGCAAGATGAAGTTGTTAACAATATACTTATATCGATATTTAGCCGCGGACACTGCTTATTAATTGGGGTTCCGGGACTTGCCAAAACCTTAATGGTAAATACCGTTTCTAAGGTATTGGGTTTAAGCTATAGCCGTATTCAGTTTACACCCGATTTGATGCCTTCTGACATTATAGGTACTGAAATTCTGGATGAAAACCGCAAATTTAAGTTTATAAAAGGACCTGTTTTTGCTAACATTGTTTTGGCCGACGAAATTAACCGGACTCCGCCCAAAACCCAATCGGCATTGCTCGAAGCCATGCAGGAAAAATCGGTAACTGTTGCCGGTACTTCATACCAGATTGGCAATCCGTTTTTTGTTTTAGCTACACAAAACCCGATTGAACAGGAAGGTACTTATCCCCTGCCCGAAGCTCAGCTCGACCGTTTTATGTTTAATGTTTGGCTTAATTATCCTTCGTTTGAAGAAGAAATTAATATTGTAAAATCCACTACTGCCGATAAAGAAAATCCACCGCAAATTATTCTATCGGCTGAAGAAATTTTATACTTCCAGCATTTGATAAGAAAAATGCCTGTTACTGATAATGTTTATAACTATGCTGTAAAACTGGTAGGACAAACACGCCCAAATACACCAAATGCTCACGAAATAGTAAATAATTATTTATCGTGGGGTGCAGGTCCGCGTGCTTCGCAATACCTTATTATCGGAGCTAAAACACATGCTGCCGTTTCGGGCAAATATGCACCCGATATTGAAGATGTAAGAGCTGTTGCTGCCAATATTCTTCGCCATCGCATTGTTAAAAACTACAAAGCCGAAGCCGAAGGAATCAGCATTGAGCATATTATTGAGAAACTGATGTAA
>CAZWRD010000014.1:0-35291 GCA_964636105.1 uncultured Bacteroides sp. | reverse complement strand
CAGGTTGTGCAGGTTGTGCAGCAGGACAGGTTGGACAAAACGGTCCGAGCGAAGTAACCATTAGTACTGGCAATCGCAATTTCGAAGGCAAACAAGGAAAAGGATATGTATATTTGGCATCTCCAGCAACTGTTGCTGCTTCAGCTGTTTCCGGTTATATCACAACTGCTGATGACTTAGCCACAACTCCAGCGGTGTTTGAAAAGAAAGGAACTGTTAGTACAAATACTGAGAAAAAATCAGTTGAAAAAGGCAATAAGAAAACTGAAGTTGAAGGTCGTGTTTGGTATATCCAAAAAGATGATATTGATACTGATATGATTTATCATAATCGTTATCTAACCATTACCGATATTAAAGAAATGGGACAATATACTTTCGACAACCTGAAAGGTTACGAAGATTTTGCAAAGCAAGCCAAATCAGGCGATATTGTGGTTACTACCAAAAATTTCGGAGCAGGAAGTTCTCGTCAGCAAGCTGTTGACTGTTTTACTTCTTTAGGTGTGCAATGTATTATTGCTGAATCTTATGGAGCTATTTACGAACGCAATGCGATAAATGCGGCATTACCAATTCTGACTTATAATACAGGAACTATGGAAGCTATTGAATTACAAAATGGTGACAATATTCGTGTAAACTTTATTTCGGGTGAAATTACAAATTTAAGAAATAACAAAACTGCCAAATTAAATCAGTTTTACGATGCCCAATTGCAGATTTACCAAAATGGGGGATTGTTGGGATAATATTATGTCTGTATGAAAAAAACCTGTCTTTTAAAATTAAAGGGATTCTAAAAATTAGATTTTTGGGGGCAAACAAAATTTTTTAAACCACAGTTTACTATTGTAAATGAATAATTTAAAAATTGAAGTTTAACGAAGAAAAGCAATTTTTAGAAGTTCCAAAAAGACAGGTTTTTTTATTTTAAATTAATCAATAGAATATTTTAAAATCATTTTTTTCAATTAGAAGGCTTAACCACGATGTTTTTATTATTATAAAACACTTTAAACAAGCAAATTACGATAACGTTTTCGGTTGTTCATTTACTAAAGAACAATTTAGAAAAGCATAGTGAAAAATCTCAATAATATTTCTATTTTATCATTTTTTCGCAAAATCTTGATTAGTCAAGCGATATTTACAAACTTCTCTTTGTATTTTCCATTTAACCAAATAGCTCATTTTCAAACAATTTAAAACAATAACTAAATCGGGATTAACCCAACTAAATCAAATTGTTCGACTATACAAGTCTCCTATTGATTAATTTGGATTTAATTTTCATTTGTAGATTCTATATAAATAAAAAAATTAATTCACTAATAACAAAACTAAACTATTTAGCAATCTCATTTTATGATAATTACAATTATAATGTATTTAAATAAATAAAACCAAAAAAAACAATTTAACATATTAACTTATTATGTTTAAATAATATTACTTGTATTTCACTTAAAATCAGCGACTAAAAGTTAAAATAAAGTTAAGTAGCAATATTATAAACTAATCATCATAATCTAAATCGATTTATTAGTATTTTTGTAAATAGAAAATTGAACAAACATTTTTATTTATACATTCTATTCAATATGAAAAAAATTTACATGTTTATTATTGCCATTATGTCAATAATAATAGTTAATGCACAATCATCCATTGTGTTTAAAGAAAATTTTGAATTGCCGTCATTAGGCGATAGTGTTCAGAGTAGTTCAAATCCTGTTGGAGCCATACCATGGTCTATAACTACAAATCTGTCTTATTCGGGTTTACGAGCCGATACTGCTATTGTGCCAAATACAGGCAGTTTATATTTAACAACCAATACATTCAGTACACTAGGATACACTAAAGTGTTTTTGAAATTTGCTCAAATTTGCAAACTACTGATACAGGATGGTGGTTCTTTACAGTTTTCAACCGACGGAGGAACTGTTTGGACTACAGTTTCTTCAAGCTTATATAGAGGAAGCGGAGTTATGGCCTTAAACAAGTTTAATGAAAATTCGTATTCAAACTTGTGGGTTCCAGGCGATACGGTTACAAAACCTACCAATTTGTGGTGGCGTGCAGAAATGTTCGATTTATCAACAATTGTTGCAAATACTGCATCTGTAAAATTAAGATTTGTAATTTCAGATGGAGGCACAGTTGGTGGCGAAGGTAGATATGGCTGGCTTATTGACGATATTCAGGTAATTGCAGCTAATAATGAACTCGACCCACCAGTTATTACCTTTAAAACACCCATTTTGCAGGATAGCGTATTGAATACAGGACCATTCCAAATTAAAGCTTTTATTACAGATGCTTCTAGTATAAGTACTGCTAATTTGGTTTATTCTGTTAATGGAGGTATAAGCAATACAATTGCAATGACTAATACATCTGACAGTTCATATCAGGCAGAAATACCATCTTTTACATATAACAATGTTATTTCTTACAGAATAGAATCAGCCGATCAATATGCCAATCAAAATATTTCTAATACTTATAGTTTTATTGTAAAGAAGGCTCCTCTTATTGTTGAAATTGGCAGTGGAACTACCAATGGCACTTATTCACCCATATATGTTAGCTCAGCTACTTCAACATATCTCTATTCATATAATGCTTCTATTTACAGTAAAACTGAAATTAACAAAACTGGCTTTATTAAGTCAATAGCATGGAATAAATCGAATACAGGAGGCTATTCATTAAATAATGCTAGTTTTAAGATTTATTTAAAAAGCGTAGGTACAAACTCCAATGCTCCAACTACTTTTACTGATTATAGCAATACTTTAAACGGCTCAACTCTTGTTTATTCAAATTTAGCACAAAATATTCCTACAGTTATTGGTTGGGATACCTATTATTTTAATGTTGACTCATTTTTTTATGATGGAACATCCGATTTGATGGTTTTTGTAGAGTTTTACAGACCAGGTAATGCAACCGGTGCAATAAATTATTATTATACAACAACAACTAATAAAGCCTATACATTTGCTGGGCCAACAGTACCACCAGCATATAACTATGCAAATTACAGACCACATGTAAGATTTGGTTTATCAGTTCCTGAATATCAATACGATGCAGGAGTTAGTCAGATAGTTGAACCACAAGGTTCAGTTCTTTCATCAGCTAATACTGCTGTTAAAGTACGAATAAAAAACTTTGGTACTGCTGTTTTAACAAAAGCTAACGTTCATTATGCAGTTGATGGTGTTTATCAGGGTTCTTCTTTATGGACTGGAAATCTGTCTCAGGATATGGTTTCAACAGATTTTCAGGTTGGAACAACAACTTTTGCAGTTGGACCCCGTACTATAAAAGCATGGACTTCATTACCAAACGATAGTATTGATGCTTTTAAACTGAATGATACCTTAAATTCTTCTGTTTATGCTTGTCAGCAGATTCTGAATGGAATTTATACTGTTGGAAATTCAAGTGCTGATTATCCAACTATTTCAGCTGCATTAAATGCAGTGAATAATTGTGGTATAAGTGGACCAGTAACTTTTAAAATTAAAACTGGGACTTATAACCAACAACTTATTATCCCGAATATTTTAAATACCTCTTCAGTTAATTCAATAACTTTTGAATCGGAAAGTGGAAATGCTAATGATGTAAAATTTGTATTTAGTTCTACCGGCACAACTGATAACTTTGTTGCAAAACTTGATGCAGCAAAATATATTATATTGAAAAACATTTCATTTAGTGCAACAGGTACAACATACGGTAGAGTTATTGAATTGGCAAATGGAGCAAGTTACAATACTATTGAAGGTTGTAAAATTGAAATGCCGATTACCACTTCTTCTAACTATGCTGGTATTTATAATGGAACTTCAACTTTTGAAAACTATAATACTATAAAAAACAACATCATTCTAAATGGATATTATGGTGTATATATATATGGTACATCTGCAAATAAAGAAAAATCTTATGTTATTGAAGGTAATAATATAAGTGGTTTTGGTTATTACGGATTGTATTTATATTATCAAGATAGTATAACCGTAAATTCCAATATAATATCTTCACCATCAGGAACAACTGCTTACGGTATTTATGCATACTATAACGACAATGGCGTTTATTTAAAAAACAAACTGAACATGACAGCTTCTACAACCAATTATTGTATGTATTTGTATTATAATAATACTGCAGGAACAGGAAAAAGTTTGGTTGCAAATAATTTCATTAGTCAATCTGTAAGTACAGGAACTGTATATGGTTTATACTCTTCTTATTCAAAAAATATGAGTATCTATCACAATTCCGTAAATATCACAAAAGGCTCAACCACAGGTGCATATGCGTTTTATGGCGGTTATGGTGCTGGTATCAAAGTATTTAATAATATATTCTCAAATACTGGTGGTGGTTATGCTTATTATGTGCCAACTGCTACAAGTGGTATAGATTCAAGCGATAACAATTGTTTATATACAACTGGAACAAATTTAGCTTATTGGGCTTCGGCAAAACCAACATTAACAGATCTGCAGGTTGCTAGCAATTTGGATCAGAATACTTTAAATGTTAATCCATTATTTGTTAGTGTTTCTGATTTACATACTTCTAATTTTACTTTAGGAAATAAAGGAAAGACTTTAGCTGAAGTTACAGAAGATATTGATGGTGATAATAGAGCTACTGTACCTTGTATAGGAGCTGATGAATTTATTGTACCACAAAATGAAGCAGGAATTGTTCTTATTAATCAACCTGGCAGTTTAATCAGTAACTTAACTCAGGATATTAAAGTAAGTATCCAAAATCTGGGACTTTCTCCATTAACTTCTGCAACAATAAAATGCACTGTTAATGGTGTTCTTTTGCCTTCATATTCATATACAGGTATTATTCCACAATTTGGAGTTGATTCTGTTGTAATTGCAAATCACACCTTTAGTTCAGGCTACAGTCAGATAAAAGTTTGGTCAGAAATGCCAAATAATTCTCCTGATATTTACAATTTAAATGATACACTTTATAAATCTGTTTATGCTTGTACAGGGGCAATAGTTGGTACTTTTACTGTTGGAGGACCTAGTGCTGATTTTATTAATGTTGATGCTGCTATGTCTGCATTGCAATGTGGAGTTTCTGGTCCTGTAATTTTTAATATAAACCCAGGAACATATACAGGAAATTTTAACATTCAGGCAATTACAGGTGCAAGCAATACAAATACAATAACTTTTAAATCTGCAAATAATGACAGTACATCTGTAATTTTGCAATATAATGCAACTGGAACAACTGATAATTATGTTGTTAAATTTGATAATTGTGGTTATATTACATTTAAGAATTTAAGTATTAAAGCGTTAAATGCAAACAATGCCAATGTAATCACTTTAAACGGAAATTTAAACAATATTACACTTGAAGGAAATATTCTTGAAGGAACTCAAACAACAAATACTGATGATAATCAGGTTATTATTCGTTGTAATACTTTAAATCAAATAAATGGATTTAATATTGTAAGTAACAGAATTAATTATGGCAGAATGGGTATCAATTTTGTATCTACCACAGCTTCAGTTAATGTTGTTATAAAATATAATCAATTATTCAACCAATCAGCCAGACCAATGAATTTAAACCGTATTGAATCACTCGATTTTGGTTTTAATCAATTATATAGTGATGCAAGCAAAACAGCCAACGGTGGAAGTTTTTTAACAAATTTGACTGGATTACTTAAAATATACAACAATACATTCATTAATTTGGGTGGAGTTAGAGTATTAGAAGGATGGACATACGGTGGAACTGCTGCAGGACAGGAAGCTTTGGTTTATAATAATTATTTTTATGGAAGTCCTGCAACTTCATATATTTTTGATGGTGGTGGAGCTGTTAACAATATTAAGTTCTATCACAATACTTTTGTTGGTAACTCAACTTCACGAACTGTAAACTTTAATAACTATTATGGTGCTAATGCAAATATTACATTCAAAAATAATATTATGCAATCTACAGGTCAATTGCTATATTTTACAGCAAATCCAACAGGTTTATTTATCAATAATAACAATTATTACACAACAGGATCTTCATGGGCTTATTTCTGGGGTACAACTGCAACAAATCTGGCAACTGTAAAAACAGCTTCGGCTCAGGAAGCAAATGCGGTTTCAATAAATCCTCAGTTTATTGCAGTTACAGATCCTCATATCAACAACTATTCACTTAAAGGTTTGGCAACTCCTGTTCCTGAAGTTCTTTACGATATCGACAACCAACCAAGAAATACTACTACACCTGATATGGGTTGTGATGAATTAATGCTCTTTAATACAGATGCTACTATTGTAAGCTATGGTCAACCAACTATTTGTAGTGGAAACTCTGATGTGGTAATTAAGTTGAAAAACTTAGGAAGCAATCCTTTAACTTCTGTGAATATTAATTGGAGTGCAAATGGAATCGATCAAAATCAATTTGCCTTCACAGGTAACCTAGCTACATTTGCTGATACAAGTATTGTCATCGGAACTTATAATTTCATACCTCAAACCAGTTATAATCTTATTTTCTGGACATCTGATCCAAATAATGTAGTAGATGGTAATATGGCTAACGATACCCTTAAAATGCTAAATAAATACACAGGCTTAGCTGCTGGCAATTATACATTGGGTGATTCAACTGCTGATTTCTTGAGTTTTAATGCTGCTGCATCTTATCTGAATACTTATGGAGTATGCGGTGCTGTTACATTTAATGTAAAACCAGGCACATATACTGAACAATTTGTATTGAATAATATAGTAGGGGCTTCTTCAAGCAGTCGAATTACATTTAAATCGATAAATAATGATAGCAGTAGTGTAGTTTTGCAATATAATTTTTCAACCAGTGGAAATAATTATGTAATTCAACTTAACGGAACCAAATACGTTACAATTAGTGGAATGACTTTAAAACAATCAAATCCATCAAGTGGGCGTGTAATTAATTTTACTCAACGTCCTTCAAATATAATTATTGCAAACAACCGAATAGAAATGCCTATAAATACAGCTGGAACCACTGCGGGTGTTGTTACTTTAAGCTCAGACTATGGAAATGACAATAAAATTCTGAATAATTTCTTCCTTAATGGTTACAATAGTATTGTTATGCAGGGTTCTGCCACTGTCTTAAACGAAAGAAACCTTATAAAAGGCAATGTTATGAGTGGTTTTCATAATTATGGTATTCAGGCTACTTATTCTAATTCGCCAGTTATTGATTCTAACACACTTATTGCTTCTGCAACAAGTACAGGAACAAGAAATGGAATTTTGGCAAGTTATTCTTCTGATAGTTTGAATATTACCAGAAACACCATAATTCTTTCAAATTCAACCAATACAAACGGATTGATTCTTGAAAACAATAATTCTACAGCTAGCAATAAAGGTTTAATTGCCAATAATTTTATTAGCATTTTAAATGGAACTACAAATACTTATGGTATCAGACTTTATCCAAATGTATATCATGTAAATGTTGCTAACAATTCTATAAACGTTACCGGTACAAGTAATACAGATACCAGAGGTATCAATCCTACTGTTCAATGCAATAATATTGAAGTTTATAACAACAATGTTTTTTCAAATAAATATCCAAATTTCTACGAAGGTACTGCTGTTACAAAGTCAGATTACAATAATTTTTATTCTTCAACCAACTTATATGGTTATAATAATGGTACAACTACTTTAAATTACACTTCTTTGCCTGCATTAGTTGCTGCATATCAAAAAGATTCAAATTCTATTTCAATTGACCCTGGTTTTGTAAGTATAACCGATTTACATTCTGACAATATCAATCTTTATGCAGCAGGAAAATCTTTATCATATATTACTAATGATATTGATGGTCAAATACGCCCAATAATACCAAGTATTGGTGCTGATGAATTTACTGTTGCAGCCAACGATGCATCTATAAAAGCATTGTTTACTATGGGTAATCTGAATAAACAAACAGGAGTGCCTCACAATGTTGTTGCTTTAATTAAAAACTCAGGTAGCAATACTTTAACTAATGTTAATGTGGGATTGGATATTAGCGGAAGCAATACCTTTACCAACACAAAAACCATTACATCAATAGTTTCAGGAGCAACTGATACAATTACATTTGATGCATTTATTCCTATAAACGATGGAAATAATCTGGTTAAAGTTAGTTTACCTTCAGATGACATTGTAATTAATAATGAGTCAACATATAATCAAAATGTTACTGATACAGTTTATGGTTATGCTGATAACTCAACTCCAGTTTCTAATTTCGGGTTTAATACTGCTGCTGGCTTAGTATTAACCAAATACTATGTAAATGGAAGCCGCTTAATTAAGTCAGTAAGAGCTTTTATCAGTAAAGATAATACGATTGGTAAAAGAATTTATGGAGTAGTGTTAAATAATAATGGATTAATATTAGATACTACTTACAGCAAAATATTAACTGCTTCAGATACCAATACTTGGGTTAGCTTAAATTTCAGCAATCCAACACTAACAACTGTTGTAAATAATTATTTTTATGTTGGTATTGCTCAAACTGCAAATACTGTTGCATATAATCCTATTGCTTGTCAGAAAGAAATACCAGCTCGCAGAGGTGCTTATTATTTTTCAAATTCTTTGCTTGGCACTAACATTACAGAAACAACATCTAAGGGAAGGTTTATGATTGAAGCAATTACAATGCTTCCACCGGCTTACGATGCAGGTATTGTTGATTTAGTAAATCCTGTATCAGGTTGTGGTTTAACAAATGCAGAACAAGTTAAAGTAAAAGTTGCTAATTTAGGTATTAATACAATATATGGAAATCAGCAAAATTTAAGCGTATCTTATGGATTAAAGGTAAATGGAATCATAACAAATATTGTTACACAATCAGTTAGCGATACCATTCCTAATGCAGGATTTAAAGTAATAACATTTAATAATACTGTAAATGTTAAAGCTTTAACTGCCGACTCTACTTATAAATTTGTAGCGTGGACAAATATGACTAATGATGCATTCCAGATAAACGATACAATAAATCGCAATGTATTATCAAAATATACGCCTAATGCTCCTATAGTTAACAGTATAAGCATTCCTTATGCTACTGCCGGCACTTTTAACGCAGTTACTAATGATACCGTATATTGGTATGCAAATCTTACAGATACAATACCAATAGCCAAAGGAAGTAGTTTTACTACCCCTGTTTTGTATAGTTCAGAAACCTATTATGCCAATGCAAATACAAGTTACGACTTAAATGTAAATATCGGAACTGGAAGTATTGTAAATACAACAACCGGATATCCAAATCCTTATGGCAGATTTTATACTGGAAATAGAGAACAATACTTAATTCCAGCATCAGAATTAATTTCTCAAGGTATTATTGCAGGACCAATTACTTCGCTTGGATTTAATGTAACTACTCCGGGGGCAGCTTCTACTTCAGGTACTGCACCATCAAGTACTTACAACAAAAACTATACTGTAAAAATTGGGACAACAAATGCAGCAGCAATGACTTCTACTTTCTTTACAGGTCTTACTCAGGTTTATACAAATCCGATGTATCAGGAAGTAAATGGTTGGAATATGCATCCGTTTAGTAGTCCATTTATATGGGATGGCACAAGCAACCTAGTTGTTGAAGTTTGTATGGATAAATATGTTACTGCATCTGACTATTCACCAACACATGCTATTGTAAATCAAACAACTACATCATATGTTTCAACTGCTAATTATCACACTGATGCTGCAACTTTAGCTTGTCCAACTGCAAGCGGTGCAACCACTTATTCACAACGTCCAAATATCAAATTCTTATCAAAAATTGATGGTTGTGCAAGTTCAAAAGTACCAGCTACGGTAACTGTTGCTAATGTTCCAGCTCTCGATATTTCTGCTACTCAAATTACTAGTCCTACTGGTAATAATGTTAGCACAACTTCGTCATATGATGTGAAAATTAAATTTCGTAATTATGGATCTACAACTTTAACTACTGCGAAAATAAACTGGACTTTAAACGGTTTATTAATGCCTCAATACAATTGGTCAGGTAATTTAACTTCAGGTCAGACTTCTTCTGAAATTACGATTGGAAATACTATGTTTACAACCGGTATAAATAAAATAATTGTATGGACATCTCAACCTAATGGTGCTGTAGATATGTATCAAGCAAATGATAGTATTCAGAAGGTTTATCTGGGCTGTATGTCAGGTCAGTTTACAATTGGTATTGGCAAAGATTTCCCCACTTTCAACACAGCTTTAACTGCAATGGATAGTGCAGGGGTTTGTGGAAATGTAGTTTTTGTGGTTGATTCAGGGGTATATAATGAAAGATTGACTATAACTCCAAAAACAGGTATAGGCCCAAATGCAACTGTAACTTTTACTTCTGCTACAGGTGATAGCACTGATGTGGTATTATTATATCCAACTTCTACTGCTGCTGCATGGGCTATGAAATTTAATAATGCAAGTTATTATAAATTCAATAAAATGACACTATCCGTAGCTGGTGGAAGCAGTTTTAGTCGAATAATGGAACTTGCTGGTACTACTAATAATATTGAAATATCAAACTGTGTAATTGAAGGGATTCAATCTAGTTCAACAAGTAATAATTTTGCACTTATATATGCAAATGGAGCAAGTATAAGCAATAATGTGTTCAAAAACAATCGTATGCTTAACGGTTCTATGGCATTTTACCTATATGGTACAAGTGCAGGTTTGCAAAAGAAAAATATTGTTAGCAATAACATTATCAAAGATTTCTATTATCAGGCAATATATTTATATTATCAGGATAGTATTCTGGTGCATGCTAATGATATTCAAAACCTTAGCACAGCAGCTACTGTATATGGTATTTATTCTTATTATAGTCATAACCATATTTATACAAAAAACAGAATTCATATTACAGGAAGTAGTGCTTATTGTATGTATTTGTATTCAAGCAATAGTGTAGGTGGAACTGCTTTAGTAGCTAATAATTTCATTACACAATCTGTTGGAACAGGTGTTGTTTACGGTATCTATAATTCTACTTGTACAAATCTAAATGTTTATAATAATTCAGTAAATATAACGGCTGGAGGAACTGGATATTATGCTTATTATATAACTGGTGGTACAAATGTTAATATTGCCAATAACATATTTAGCAATACTGGTGGTGGTTATGCTTATTATGCATCTTCAACAACAGGTGTCAATATAAGTAACTATAATAATTTATACGCTACTGGAACAAATATCGGATATTGGGGAAGTGCTCAAACTACTTTTAATGCCTTTAAAACAGCAAGTGGTAAAGAACAGAATTCAGTTAATGTAAACCCAGGATTCTTTGGATTAACTGATTTGCATTTAGTTAATTTCTATCTTGATAAAAAAGCCATACCAAGTCCTTTCGTAATTGATGATATTGATGGAAATTTAAGAGATACACTCTTACCAGATATAGGTGCTGATGAATTTGTATTACCAGATAATGATGCTGGTGTTTTATCCGTAATTACACCTGTATCTCCAGTTAATGCTGGTTCACAGCCAGTAAAAGTTAGTATCAGAAACTTTGGTCAATTAAATCTAGGCTCTGTACTTATAAAATGGAGTGTTAATGGAATTAATCAACCTGCTTTTGGTTGGACTGGCAATATAATTAGTAGCGGTATCGACACAGTTACTATAGGAAACTATAATTTCCCTGCTGGTCAATCTTGCCTGAAAATCTGGACTTCAATGCCTAACAATACCAATGATCAATTAACTATTAATGATACAATTACCAATTGTGTTGTTACATGTTCTGGTGCTTTAAGCGGAGCATATAGCGTGGGTTCTACAAATTCAGATTACCCAACTATTAGCGGTGCAATACAAGCCTTACAATTATGCGGAATTAGTGGACCTGTAGTATTTAATATTGCTCCGGGCAATTATGTTGGACAATATGTAATACCCAACATTGCAACAGCTTCAACAACAAATACAATTACATTCAAATCTGCTAATAACGATAGCTCTTCTGTTGTATTAAATTTTAATGCTACTTCAACTGCAAATAATTATATTTTCAAACTTGATGGTGCTAAATTTATTACAATCAAAAACTTGAAATTAAATCCGACAAGTACTTCTTTTGGAAATGCAATCGTTTTAACTAATTCAGCTAAAAACAATGTAATAGAAGGAAATTATTTACAAGCTGCAACAGGTACTGCCGGTACTATTAATTTAGAATTGGCATTAATTAGAGTTCCTGACGCAAATAGCAGCCCAATAAATATTAGAGGAAATCGTATTCAAGGTGGTTCAGATGGTATTTATTTCTTAGGCACATCCGCTGTTAAAATGAGTGGTATTGAAATCAGAAAAAATACAATCGTTGATTTTGGTGCAAATGGAATTGAAGCATTCTATCCTCAGTCAATTGTAGTTGATTCAAACACAATTACTTCTTCAATTACAAATACAGCAGGATTACGTAATGGAATTAAGTTTAATTATCCAACTGATAGTATAAAAGTTACCAGAAACAAAATAAGCATTACAAGCAATTCTTTTAATGCAAATGGTTTTTACATCGGAACAACTGCTACATCTGCCACAGCTATGGGATTAATTGCCAATAATATGATTAGCATTACAAACGGAAGTAATTTTACTTATGGTTTGCGTTTTGATCCTGCATCTTATCTAAAAATTTACAATAATTCTATAAATATTTTGGGTACAAGTACCACTGATACAAGAGGAATAAATATTGTAAATGGTGCTGGTAATATTCTTAAAAACAATAATGTAGTATGTAATATTAGTCCACTGTTTATTGAAAATGCAACTGCTGTTTCAGCTTCAGATTATAATAATTTCTATACTACCAATACAACAAATGCTTACAGATGGGGTACAGTTAGTTATGCAACACTTGATGCTCTTAAGGCTGTTTCATTAAAAGATTCCAATTCGGTTTCTTATGCTCCTGATTTTATCAGCAATACTGATTTACATGTTTACACATCTGCATTAAACAATATTGGTACAGTGATACCAGAGATTACTGATGATATTGATGGACAGTTGAGAAATACAACAACACCTGATATTGGAGCTGATGAATACACTCCATTACCTATTGATTTGGGTGCAACATCATTTATCGAACCTACTTCTACTTACTCACAATCTGGTTATAATGTAAACATTAAAGTGAAATTCAAAAATTTTGGAGCAGACAGTGTAAGTAATTTCAATATCGTATTCAAAATCGGAAATGCTGCACCTGTTATTCAGCCTTATACTAATTATTTATTGTCAAACACTACAGATTCTGCTTCATATGTCATGACTGTTCCAGTTAGTAAAACAGAAATAAAAGTCTATACTTCATTAGCTTCTGATGGTAATTACAATAATGATACAATAAAAATGAATTTCTTTGGAGTTCCAGTTAAGAGTATTCCTTATACCGAAAACTTTGACGGTAATAACGAAGAATGGTTCCAAGCAGATGGGTTTACTTCTCAATGGCAAAAAGGTACACCAAATGCTTCAGTAATAAATTCAGCTTATAGTGCACCTAATGCATGGACTACAGTCCTTAGCGGTAATTATGTTAATAGTTCAAATGATATTCTGTATACTCCCATATTTAATAATAATACTTTTAAAGCTGATACTTTAAAGTTCTGGTTCAGAACTGATTCGGAATTAAATAAAGATGGTGGTTATATTGAATATAAAGATGTTCTGAATAATTGGTTAAGATTAGGCACTATTGCTCCTGACACCAATGGAACAAACTGGTATAATGGAACTTCGCCAATGTGGACTGGTACCGGATTGGGCTGGCAACAAGCAAAATACAAAGTATCAAATATCAGTAATTTGCCACAAATGATTCAATTCCGTTTTGTGTTTAATTCAGATGGAACTAATAATAATTATAATGGTTGGGCTATTGATAATTTTGAACTTACATTATTGCCTATTGCAACTGATGCAGGTGTAATTTCAATTACTGATCCTATTACTTCAAAACTAGGAGATACCGTTTATCCAACTATTACAATTAAAAACTTTGGTTTAAATACTTTAACTACTATTCCTGTAAAATACTCTGTAAATGGACAATTGATTGCAAATGAAATATTTAACACTTCATTAGCTCCAGGTGCTATAGCAAATTATACCTTTACTACTTATTTTAAAGTGCTTAATCAGCCAACTTATACACTTGCAAGCTTTACTGCAATCCCAACTGACTATTATAATGGGGCCGATTCTACAGTTAAAATTATAAATGTTTCTCCTGCATTGAAAGATGTTGGAATTGCAGCAATCATAACTCCTACAGATATTGTATCTTCCGGTTCTGTTGTTTCCGTTACTGTAAAAATTAAAAATTACGGTACCACACCACAAACATCAATACCTGTTTCATATCAGAGAGGTACTCAACCAGTTCAAAATGCAACTTGGTCAGGTTCTGCACTTAATCTAGGCGATTCTGTGCTATTTACTTTCCCAACAACATTTACAGCACCATTGGGTAGTTCGTTCTCTTTTAGTGCATATACATCATTATCTGATGATGCATATCCATTGAACAATAAGATAACAAAAACTGTAACTTTGACTAATTTGCCAGCTAATGCAGGAAATATTACATCTACAGGGGCTTATGGTGGTGATACAATTTGTATTCCTATATCAAGCACTACTCCAGTTGTGGTTAATTATAGTGTTCCAACAATTGTAAATGTTACCAAATATGTATGGAATTACACCGGCTCTAATGTAACATATACTGACACAACTACTTCTGCTAATGTTTCTTTAACATTTAGTCCAAATGCTACAGACGGTAATCTTACAGTATATGCATTCAATAGCAATGGAAATGGAGGTCTTTCTCCTGTATTTGCTATTGATGTAATTCAAAACTGTACAATTGGTATTGATGAAGAAGTTAATGAAGATAATTTCCTCCTAAGTCAAAATATGCCAAATCCGGCTTATGATAATGCAATCATCGAATTTAATTTGCCTCAATCAGGCGAAATCAGATTTGAAATTGTAAATATTTTTGGCCAAAGTATATATAGTTTTGTTGAAACTAAAACTTCAGGAAAACATATCTTAAATTTGAATACTAGAGATTTATCTGGAAGTATTTATTATTATTCATTGACATTTAAAGGAAAACGTCTTGTAAAAAAGATGGTTGTAAATAAATAGTTTTAGTTTTTTTGTTTTAAGGCTGCTTCATATGAGGCAGCCTTTTTTTTTGCATATTTATATAACAATATCAATGTCAATTTTTTATATAATTTCATATTCATTTACACCCATCCCAAATAAGGCAAAATCATATTTTACGGGGTCATTTGGATCTAACATTCTGAGAATTAACATTAATTCTTCTACAGCTTTTCTATCATTTTGTTTTCTGCTTATCATTCCCAATTTACGTGCAACATTGCCTGTATGCAAATCTAAAGGACAAACCAAAGCAGATGGAGGAATCTTTTTCCACAATCCAAAATCAACACCTCTATTATCATCTCTTACCATCCATCTCAAAAACATATTTAAACGTTTAGCTGCCGAACCTTTTGCTGGATTTGATATATGCTTTTCGGTACGTTGAAAATGAGTTAAACTTAAAAACAAACTTCTAAATCGAATTATCGTTTCAAAAATATCTTCAGTATCTTTATACATCTGATTAAAAACGCTTTCCAATCCATTATGAAAAGAATAAATATTTTTGAGCGAAAACAAAAAGTATTTACAATCCTCACTATTAAAGGTACGATGAACAAATTTGTCAAATCTCAAAAAATCCGACTCATCAGCATGAAGAATAAAGTGATAAGGCTGATTATCCATTATTTGCATCAATTTACTCGCATTTTGAATTATGGAAACTCTTTGTCCCCAAGCTATAGTTGCTGTTAGAAATGCCGCTATTTCAATGTCTTCTTTAAGCTCAAATTGATGAGGAATACTTATTGGGTCATTTTTTATAAAATCTGGTTTATTGAAGAAGTCAAATTTTTCTTCAAGTAAACAAAACAACGAATCTATGTTACTTAACAACATGCATTTTTTATTAAAAACAAAAAAAGAGAGAATGTGTTTCTAATGAAATTTATTTAAGTTTACCGTTAAATCTACAAATCATAGTTTGACAAACTAAAAACAATTTTAATAAAAATATCTACTTATTGGGTTATGAAAAGAAAATCACTAATATAGTTAATTACAAAAAAATATAATTAAAATCAAAATCATCGAAATAAACATTATTTGTTAAAATTTTAATTTAATTATTTATTGTATATCAAAAATAGTGTAAATTTGTAATTTAGTTTCTAAACCATTAATAATTTATTTTACACAAAAATTAAACGTATGGAACCAACTTATTATATGCTCAATTTTTCTGAATCTCAAAACAAATGCAAGATGCTCAATTTCATTAAAAAAAGCAAAATATTAATACAAATAACTGCTTTTTCATCTATTATTTTCGTATTTTTATTGAGTTCTATAACTTTTGCTCAAAAAGCTACCCTTTTATTTTCTAAGAGTATGCTTAATAAAACACCCAAAATGATTGTCTTTGAATTATCTGATTCCACTGGTATGATTAATCCGAGCTCAGAAAGCTTTAACCAATCAGATATGATTTATTTTTGGGCAAAACCCCAAGATGGACAAGATTGGACGCTGAGTCGCAAAGATGCAGAAAAAAAACTTTTAGAATTAAAATTAATCCAATCAATAAATTATATTCCAACAAACACACCTAAAATAATTTTGAGTAATGATGAAATAAAGGGGGTAATTCTTTCATTTCCAAAATCTCAAATCAGTATTTTAAAAGAAATGAAATTTAAGTTAGAAGATATTGAATCTGATAATATTTCAATACCAGAAAAATTATGGCCTAGATATAAAAAATACACAGATATTATTGCTGCTTCTTATAATTTTTCATCAAATTCTGATTACTTAAATGCTTTTAAAACAATTTCAAAACTTTGGAATAAAGACACTTTATTATCCAAATTTTCTTTTTACAATGTGGCTAAAGACAGCTTAACTGATTATGCAGATAAAGTAGTTAGCAAATCAAATGCATTATTTGTAAAAAGATTTGAGAATTTCAAAACTAATATTACAGAACAAAATCTAAACCAACTAGTTACGCTTAAAGATTCAATATTAGAGTCATTAAATACTGTTGACACTTTTTTGATTTCTATTGCAAATGAAATAGATGCTGTTAGTAGAACAAATAATATTGAAAGCAAGAAAGCATTTATAAATTCGAGTTTAACACAATCAAAATTACTTTTTAGAAAGAAAAAATTATCAATCTTTGAAGAGAAGACTTACCAAGAATATCAATTAAAAGTATATAATGAAGCAATTGCGAAAATAATCACATCAACTGATAAATTAAATAGAATCACATCTTTAGATTCAATAAATGCTGAGAAAATCAAAAGTTACCCAAGCATTTATAAAGAATTGTTAGACATGAATTGGTTGAATGATTTTAATTCAATTTGCAAATTATTAAATGAAAATATCTCACAATTTTCTTATCTTTTTAATGATACAGCTATAAATAATTTTTCTCAAAACAAACTAAATGAACCTCAACCCTATCTTGCTATATTTAAAGCATTTAATGCCTTAGCAAAAAAAGATAAAAAAACTTTTCTTGAATTGGTAAATCAAAGTTTGTATGCCATTACTGATAAAGATTTGTTATCCAGTCTTGATTTGTATATAGCGCTTGTAAATAATGAAATTGGTAGCAATGATGATTACTGGGATTTACTTCAAAAAGGATATAATTCTCAAATAAGTGGTTCTTTGCAAGATGCAAAATTAAGCTATGACAAAGCTGAAAAATTATCAAATTCAGGCGAAATTTTATTTTTCTTGATGGCTGAAACTAATTTAAAACTTGGAGACAGATATAGTGCCGAAACTTTTTTTAAGAAAGCAATATCTAGCAACCCTCGCTTTATCTTACCTAAGCTTTATCAAATTGAATTTTTGATGGATGATAAAGATTACGAAACAGCATTAACCATAGTAAATGAAGCATTGATTACTAGTCCGATATGGTATTTTTATTATAAAAAAGCTCTTCTTTTGGGCATAACTCAAAAATTTGCAGAAGCTAAAACACTTTTATTAAATAACTGCCTCACATTAAATCCATTAAATTACGATCAATATTTGGTTTTAGGCGATGTAAATAATGCCTTAGGCGATGCAAAATCGGCAAGAGAATGTTATATGAAAGCTGGAAGTATAAAACCATACGACAAAGGTTATAAAGATAGAATGGAAACACTGAAACAGACTCAGGATGCGAAAACGATAAAATAAATCAAATAATATTTTACCATGCAGTATAAGCCTAAATATCAAACTTATACTGCAACTTATATTATTAGCACTTTGTAATCCATTTAAAAAACTTAATGTAATTTTGTTAAATATTTATTGATATATAAAAACATGTTTTTTTTAAAAAAAAATACACCAACTTGGCTCATTTTTATTATTGATGCAATAATATGTTTATTTTCAGTAATACTTGCTTTTTTATTACGCTTTAATTTTGCAATTCCTCCATTGGCAATGGCAGATTTGCCTATTGTAATTGCTATTATAATGACAACAAGACTATTAAGTTTTTTGCTTTCTGGTTCTTATACAGGTATAATCAGATATACAACAACTGATGATGCAATGCGTATTTTTCTGGTTTTATTAAGTGGAAGTGTACTTTTTATATTAGTAAATATTTTTACTTACTTTTATTTTCATGGTTTATTTATTATTCCTTTTTCAATAATCATTATTGATTTTGTGGTTACAACATTGGTAATGATATCATTCAGAATGTTAGTAAAAATTGCATATGTTGAATTTCTTACTCCTAACCGCGAAAAAACCAATGTTGTAATTTTTGGTGCAGGCGAAGCAGGTGTAATTGCCAAAGGTGTTTTGGAAAGAGATGCTGGAACAAAGTATAAAGTAATTGCCTTTTTTGAAGATGATGACAAAAAAATTGGGAAAAAACTCGAAAATGTACCTATTTTTTCTGCCGATAAAATACCTGATATTCTGTCAACTAATACAGTTGCACACATGATAATTGCAGTTCATCGAATTCAGCATTCGCGCAAACAGGAAATAATAGAATTATGTCTTTCAAATAATACCAAAATTCTTAATATTCCTCCAGTAAGCAGATGGATAAATGGAGAATTAAGTTTTAAACAAATTAAAAAAATTAAGATTGACGATTTACTTGAAAGAGATGTAATAAACCTTGACAAACATAAGATTACCAACAATTTATCAGACAAAACAATTTTAATTACCGGAGGTTGCGGTTCAATTGGAAGTGAATTAGTTAGACAAATTGCAGATTTCCCTCACAAAAAAATTATCATAATAGATCAAGCTGAATCTGCTTTATATAATTTGGAAATTGAATTGGGCGAAAAACACAAAAACACACATTTTGAATTTATACTAGCCAACATTCAGAATTATGGTAGAATGAAACGTATTTTTGAGCATTTTAAACCAGAATTGGTTTATCATGTTGCTGCATATAAACACGTTCCTGTAATGGAAGAAAATCCTTATGAAGCTGTAATAACAAATGTAAACGGTAGCAAAATTATTGCCGACTTAGCAATTAAATTTCAAGCCGAAAAATTTGTAATGGTTTCTACAGATAAAGCAGTAAATCCAACCAATGTTATGGGGGCTTCTAAACGCATTGCAGAAATGTATGTACAAATTCTTAATCAAAAAGGCAAAACAAAATTTATAACTACTCGTTTTGGAAATGTTTTAGGCTCAAATGGTTCTGTCATTCCGCTTTTTAATGAACAAATTACAAAAGGAGGTCCTATAACTATCACACATCCTGAAATAACTCGATATTTTATGACAATACCAGAAGCCTGTCAACTTATACTTGAAGCTGGATGTATGGGCAAAGGTGGAGAAATCTTCATTTTCGACATGGGTGAATCGGTAAAAATTGTTGATTTAGCTAAAAAAATGATCAAATTATCAAACTTAACTTTGGGAAAAGATATTCAAATTGTTTATACAGGACTTCGTCCTGGCGAAAAACTGTATGAAGAACTCTTAAATAACAAGGAAAATACTTTACCAACTTATCACCCCAAAATAATGATAGCAAAAGTTCGAGAGAATGATTTAGAAAATACGAATCAACAAATTGAATTATTAATTAATTTATTAGAAGAACAAGATAATTACAAACTGGTAAAACAAATGAAGGTTTTGGTTCCTGAGTATAAAAGTCAAAATTCTGTTTATGAAAAACTTGATTAAAAATGTTGATAACAAGAGAAACTACATTGGAAGAAATTGTTGAAAGCATACCTCAGTCGGTTAACTTTTTAGCTAACAAAGGAATCAGATGTATTGTATGCGGAGAAGTTATCTGGGGAAGTATTGCCGATATAGCAGATAGTAAAGGATTTTCTATTGAAGAAATAAATCATCTTATTGATGAACTGAACACCTTTTTAAAAAAGCCGGATTTTCAATAAAATCCGGCTTTTTTCAATTAAATAAACCTGATTAATAAGGATTATGTTCATGAAAACGTTTTAATCTTTCTTCCAAAGCAGGAAATTGATTGCGATTTACTAATGAAACACAAGCTCTCATTCCCTCTGTTTTTTCGCTTCCAGTTATAGCTAAAGATATGGCACTTATGCCATAATAAAGCATTTCTTTAAGCAGCTCTTCGCCAGAATATCCTGGATAAGAATAAGTAAAATAAAAACCATCCGCTATCGGATTTTCTAAATCTTTGTCATAAACAATGTTAAACCCGTTTTCAACAAACAATTTCTTCATAATATGAGCTTTTTCGCCATATTCCATTACATCATTTCTGAAATTAAATTTCCCATCATTTGCAGCTTTTAAGATAGCTGTTAAAGCATATTGAGAAGAATGAGAAGTACCAGAACTTAATGGATATACCATTCCAAAAATCATAGCATTTCCAAAAATATCAGAATTAAATCTCTTGATTAATTTTTCACATTTTAAATTGAATAATGAATCCGAAATTACCATCATACCAATTCGTTGACCAGCATAACTAAAGGCTTTTGAACTAGATATAAAAAGCAGCCATTTATCAGTATATTTAGCTACAGTTGGTTGAAATGGTGCAACACCAGGTTGAGAATAATCTTTACGGAAATCCATAGCAAAATAAGCTAAATCTTCCATAATCACTACATTGTATTCATCAGCCAATTTTGCAATAATTTGTAACTCTTCATCGGTAAAACAAATCCAAGAAGGATTATTCGGATTTGAATATAACATACATGATATATTACCTTTTCTTAAATAAGATTCAAGTTTATCATGCAATTTTTGTCCTCTATAATTATAAACATCAAAACTTTCATATTTTAAATCAAGTACTTTATGTTGTTGTTTATGTACCGGAAAACCAGGATCGAGAAACAAAGTTGTATCTTTACCTTCATACATGTTATTCAAAAGCAAAAAAGCAGCAAAACCACCCTGCATAGAGCCAACAGTAGGAATACATCCAGTAGGTTTAACATCCACATCAAGAAACATTTTCACAAAACGTGAAATTTCAGTTTTCAACGTAGGAATTCCATGAATATCAGGATAAATGGCTGCAACTCCATTTTTTAGAGCTTCTATTTCTGCATCAACCCCTATTTGTGAAGGAGGCAAACCAGGAACTCCCATTTCCATTCTAACAAATCTTTCTCCTGTTTCCTTTTCTATTTCATCTACCAGTTTCTTAATTACTCTGATAGATGCCTTACCTACATCATTTATATTATTCTCCTTTATTTTCTTGTCAACAATTTCTCTGCTTATTGGTGTATTATTCATGATTATTATGCTGTTATGATTATTATTTATAAAACAAAATTATGCTCAAAAATAGAAATTATTTATTAAATACACAATTTTTGTTTTGTAGTTTTATAAACTTAACAAGATTTTAATTTTAAAAAAAAGAGGATAATATAATTATAAAAATAAAAGGAATCATTTGAAACTAAACAAGAACAAAGATTAAAACATATGAGTATGATTATATGGCGATAAGAATTTCATGAGCACATTTTAAAAAATAAAAAATGAAGTGAATAATTCCTTGTGAACAAATAAATATAAAAAAATATACAGATAAAATATATAACTATTATTTAGAATCATTCTTTTTAATAAAACTTTTAAAATTATAAGCAATATTAATATTATTTTTTTTATTTTTGCGTTATCAAAATATTGGGAAAAAAGAAAAAGCAACAACAACTTCAAATAAAAAGTTGTAAATGCATTTTAATCAACAAAATAACTATGCAAATTAACCGCAAAGTATCGAAAAAACAAATATTTAACACTAATTATTTTGTTAGTCTTATGAATTTTTCGTTATTTTACAGTCTCATTTGTGAGCTTTTACATAAATATGTATATTATGAGAAGTAAAATTTTTACGCTTTTACTGCTTTTATTTTGTGCAAATACAACAATTTTTGCACAACAAGAAGCTCAATTCAGCCAGTTTATGTTTAATACAATGGCTATAAACCCTGGATATGCAGGGAGTAATGGAGCAATTTGTTTAAATGCATTTGCCCGACAACAATGGTTAGGATTTAAAGAAGCGGACGGTACAAATACTGCTCCGCAAACTTTTCTTTTCTCTATTGATGCACCTATTAAATTTCTTCATGGAGGTTTAGGAGCTGTTGTCACTAAAGATAAAATTGGTTTTGAAGACAATACCAATGTTAAACTTGCTTATGCTTACAGGGTAAATGTAGGAAATGGCTTTCTGGGAATCGGTGCTGAAGCTTCATTCTTAGATAAAAAAATTGATTTCTCAAAATTTAAACCTATTGATCCGAGTGATCCATTATTATTAAATCCTACCAAACAAAGTAATTTTTATACAGATTTTGCTTTTGGAGTTTATTATAATGTACCAGGTAAATTTTATACAGGTATTTCTGCTGTAAATTTATCAGAACCAGAAGGTTTAAACTACAAATTAAAGAGAACCTATTTTATTTCTGGAGGATATGAATATGTTTTACCAAACAATCCAGATTTTGAAATAGATCCACATGTATTAATTAAAACAGATTTTGCTTCTGCACAATATGATATAGCTGCTATTTTAAAATACCAAAATAAATTTTGGGGAGGTTTAAGTTATAGGGTTCAGGATGCTGTAACCATTTTAATAGGTATGAATTTAAAAGACTTTAAAATTGGATATTCTTATGATTTAACTACTTCCAAAATGGGCGGAAGCGGAAAAAGTAGCGGTTCTCATGAATTATTCTTAAGATATTGCTTCAAAATAGAAATACCTAGAATACCTAAAAGTTATAAAAACACCAGATACTTATAATATAATTGTAACAATAAGAAAAAAATTTCGTTAAATCATTTCAATTAAAAAATACGAAAACGAATAAAAAGTCGTTATGAATAATAAATCGAGATCCAACATGAGAAACATCCTTTTTTATTTAACCATTGTATTATTACTTGCAAGCTGCGGTAATTCAGGTAATGGCGAATTAATTGGTGTACAAGACAGACCAAGATTCTATCAGCCAGATCCTTATGGTACATTATTTATACCATTAGGTTCCTACACAATGGGTGCAGGAGATCAAGATATCTTTTATGCAAATGTTTATCAATCAAAAACAGTAACCGTTTCATCGTTTTATATGGATGAAACAGAAATTACAAATAATGAATATAGACAATTTGTAAATTGGGTAAAAGACTCCATTGCACATAATTTATTAGGTGAAGGTGGCGTAGCTGAACATTTAATTGATCAGGATGAAAACGGAGAACCTATAGATCCACCAATGGTTAATTGGGATTCTGATATTGAATGGGATGCTCCAGAAAACAAAGAATTTTTAGAAGACATGTATCTTCCTGAACATGAAAGATTTTACAGAAGAAAACAAATTGACACTCGTAAATTAAATTTCGTATATTACTGGATTGATTTACAAGCTGCTGCTCAAAAAGACTATGCACAACCAGGAAATTCTGAAGCTGGTTCTTTAATTAATCGTCCACAAGGATTAAAAGATCGTTCTGTTTATATCAGGAAAGAAGTTATTAATGTATATCCTGATACTTTATGCTGGATACATGATTTCACCTATTCATTTAACGAACCTATGACAAAATCATATTTCTGGCATCCAGTATATGACCATTATCCTGTAGTAGGTGTAAGTTGGAAACAAGCAAAAGCATTTTGCGTTTGGAGAACAAACTTAATGAATGGTTTTCTTGAAAATAATGATGAACCTTGGGTTAATGATTTCAGATTACCAAACGAAACTGAATGGGAATGGGCTGCTAGAGGCGGAGCTACTTTAAGTCCTTACCCATGGGGTGGTCCTTATATCAGAAATAGCAACGGATGCTTTTTAGGAAATTATAAACCACTAAGAGGAAATTATACTGATGATGGTGGTCCTCAAACTCTAATTGTAGGTCATTATGCACCGAATGATTTTGGTTTATATGATATGGCAGGTAATGTAGGCGAATGGTGTTCAGATGCATTTGATGAATCTGCATATAATTTTGCTCACGATCTTAATATGTATTACAATTATGATGCTAAAGAAAACGATCAACCTGTTTTAAAACGCAAAGTTGTTAGAGGTGGCTCATGGAAAGATATAGGATATTTCATGCAAGTAACAGCAAGACAATATGAATACCAAGATACAGGTAAATCATATATTGGATTTAGATGTGTACAATCATATTTAGGACGTAAAAAAGGAGATAGTCCAAAAACCTCTTCAAATGTTTACAACTAAATTTTAAACTGAAAATTTTAATAATCAAAATAATAAATAATCAAATTAATCAACTTAATCAAAATTTATTTAAATAGTTATGGGTATAAATAATATTGTAAGAAGTAAAGGCTACAAACAATTCATGGCCAAACTTTACGGTATCGGAGCTTCAATTGTAATTATCGGAGCGTTATTTAAAATCAATCACTATCCAGGTGCTAATGGTATGCTTATCGTTGGTTTGGGTACAGAAGCATTAATTTTCTTTTTCTCTGCATTTGAGCCTCTACATGTGGAGTATGATTGGAGTTTAGTATATCCTGAATTGGGTGGTATGCTTGAAGAAGAAAACCGCAAAAAAGAAAAATCTAAAAAACCTTCTGGTTTAACTACAACTCAGGAATTAGACAAAATGCTAGCTGATGCTAAAATTGGGCCTGAATTAATTGATAGTTTAGGGAAAGGCTTGAGAAATCTTTCAGAAACAGCATCTTCATTAGTTACAGTAACTGATGCTGCTAAAGTTTCAGAATCTTATGCATCAACATTAAAAACATCTGCTGAAAAATTGGCATCATTAAATTCAGTTTATGAAATGCAATTAAAATCAGCTACTTCTCATATGGAGACAACAGCAAAAGTTCAAACAAATATGGAACAATTTGTTGGTCAATTACAAGAATCTTATGAGCATACTGTAAAATACAAAGAACAAGTAGATTCTATTACAAAGAAAGTAACTCAATTAAATAATGTTTACGGAAATATGCTTTCAGCAATGAGCATTGGAAACAAATAATTAATATTCAATTATTTACTAACAAATAAACATTAAGATATATGGGAGCAACAAATTGTCCGGAAACGCCGAGACAACGAATGATAGGCATGATGTATCTTGTTTTGACTGCATTGTTAGCCTTGAATGTGTCAGTAGAAATTATCAATTCTTTCATCATTGTTAATGAAAGTATGGAAACTACTAACAAAAACTTTTCAAGCAAAAACAACGGAACATATTCAATGTTCAGTCAAGCTTATCTAGAAAACAAAGAAAAAGTTGGACCTTATTGGGAAAAAGCTCAGAAAGCTCAAAAATTATCTAAAGAAATGATAGACTATGTAAATGGTCTGAAATTTGAGATGATGAGACAAACTGAAGGTTTAGCAACTATTGAAGAAGCTAAAAAATTAACTTTAGCTGATATCAAAAGAAAAGATAATTACGATACTCCAACAACATTTTTTATTGGTCAATCTCAAGATGGTTCGGCTGGTAAAGCACGTGAATTGAAAGAACGAATTATCAAATATAAAAGTGATATGAAGGCGCTATTAGACCCTAAAGATCGTGATAAAATTAACTTGGGTCTTGAAGTAGAAAAAACTGATTATACTGATAAAGATGGTAAGAAACAAAATTGGGAAATGCACAATTTTTATCATACCATAGTTGTAGCAACAGTTACCATTCTTAATAAAATTAATGCAGAAATTTTAAATGCTGAATATGATGTTGTAAATCAATTATATTCTGCTGTAGATGCAGGTAAATTTACATTCGACAAAATTGAGGCTAAAGTTATTCCAACTTCTAATTATGTTTTATTAGGAGATCAATATCAAGCTGAAATTTTTGTTGGTGCATTTGATACAAAATCAACTATTTCTGCTGAAATTAACGGAGCTACAATACAAGGAGATAGTGGTTTGGTTATGTATAAAGCAGCGGCTTCTTCTGAAGGATTAAAAAAGTACACTGGTCAGATTAATGTTAAAACACCATTTGGGTCAAAATCTTATTCATTTGAAAATGAATATATTGTTGCAAAACCAAGTGCTACCGTTTCAGCTGATAAAATGAATGTATTTTACATTGGTGTTGATAATCCAGTAACTGTTTCAGTTCCCGGTATTGCCAACGAAAAAGTAAAACCTTCAATTGCCGGAGGAAATATGAAATCAATTGGTGGAGGAAAGTATATAGTTAACGTAACACAAAACGGTAAAGCTACTATTACAATAAATGCTGAATTTGATGGTAAAATGAAAGCCATGGGTAAATCAGAATTTCGTGTAAAAAGAGTTCCTAACCCAATACCACAAATTGGTGGAGTTTCAGAGGGTTTTATGGATAAAGGTAAATTGGCTTCATCGGGTGGTATTGTTGCTAAACTTATTGATTTTGATTTTGACTTAACAATGGTTGTTACTTCATTTACTATGCAAACTACAAAAGCTGGAGATTTATCACCAAAATTATTAGCAAAAAGCAATAAATTTACACCTGAAATGTTGAATTTATTGAATTCTGCTAAACGCGGTCAAAAATTCTGGTTTGAAAATATTACAGCAAAAGCTCCAGATGGAAATAGACAATTACCATCTGTTAACTTAACTATTAAATAATTAATATCATTAATAGGATTCAAATTTTTAATTATAATTTCAAATGAAAAAAATAATTTTAGTCTTATTGTTAGTCTTTAATTTTGGAATAACAATTAATGCATTCTCACAAGTTTTTGATAGTCCACCCAGAGATGGTGCATGGGACAAAACCAATACAAGAGATCGTAAAGCTATTGCCTATACACCTGTAAGAGAAGCAGATGTATCATGGTACACCAAAGTATGGAGAGTTATTGATTTCAGAGAAAAAATGAATCAACCATTCTATTATCCTGATGAAGCTATCAGAGATAGAGTTAGTTTTATGCAAATGGTTATGAATGGCATCAAAGAAGGTTCAATCAGTATGTACGATAACGATGAGTTTACAAAACCTATCACATTTGAAGAAATGATTGCACGTTATGAAAGATCGGATTCAACAACATTTGAAGATCTTGATAATCCTGGTGAGTATAGAGACACCGTAATTAAAAAGAGTCTTGATCCTACTGATATTAAACAATTAAGAGTTAAAGAGGTTTGGTTTTTTGATAAACAACGTTCTATAATGGATGTACGTATTTTAGGAATTTGTCCTTTATTACAGGAAAGAGACGATAAAGGTGATTTAAAACCTGGTTTTGCTCCTATGTTTTGGATATATTTCCCAGATACCAGACCAATTTTTGCTAAAACAGAATTGTATAACCCAAAGAATGGTGCAGAAAGAAGATCTTATGATGATATTTTTATGAAAAGATATTTTCAGAGTTATATTATTAAAGAGGATAATACTTTTGACAGAACCATATCTGCCTATAAAACAGGCTTAGATGCTTTGTTGGAAGCTGAATCAATTAAAGAAAAGATTTTCACGATTGAACACGACATTTGGGAATTCTAAATAAAAAAAGTCCGGTTTAAAACCGGACTTTTTTTTTAACTATTTGTAGGTAAAGTAAATGATATTTCTGTCCCCTCTCCTACTTCAGATTTAATAAATATATGTCCTCCATTACGTTCAACAAACTCTTTGCATAAAATCAGACCTAATCCAGTTCCTTTTTCTTTCTCGGTTCCTTCAGAAACAATCTTTTGATCGATTTTAAATATTTTCTTCATAATTTCGTCAGAAATACCTATACCATTATCTTTTACAGAAATTCTAGTATATTTGCCTTCTTCTTTAGCTGTTATTTTAATTTCACCACCTTTATTGGTAAACTTTATCGCATTCTGTATAAAATTACGCAAAACCGTTTTAACCATATTGATATCGGCATAAATGAGCGTATTAAAAGGAATTTTTGATAATAATCTGATATTTTTACCATTTGCATTTTCTTTTAATAGCAAAATGGTTTCATTTACGATATTGCTTATATCATAATTATCAGGCTTCCAACCTAAACTTCCTGTTTGAGCTCTAGACCATTCCAAAAGATTTTCTAAAAGCTTATAGGCTGTAATTGCAGAATTTTTAATTTGAGTAATAAAAAGTTTACGTTCTTCATCGTCCAATTGATCATAATCATCACCCAAAAGATTGGAAAATCCAAGTATTCCATTAAAAGGATTTTTTAAATCATGTGCAATTATTGAGAAAAACTTATCCTTTGTAGCATTTAACTCTTTCAATTCATTTGAATAAGACTGAAGTTTTTGCTCAGCAGTAATCTTCGATGTAATATCTTCGTATGTAAAAAGCTTACCTTTGATATCATTTTCAATTTTAAATGGCAAAGCTGTTCGACCAATAATCCTTCCATCATTTAAATATAAAATATCAAAATATTCTCTTTCAAGATTCTTTAATAAACCTTCAGAAATTTTAATAAATAGGTTTTTATCTCTAACTTGATGAGCAATAAACTTAAATCTCTCCTCATCTGTTAACCTTAACTCAAAATCTTCGGGCAAACTCCATAACTCAATAAACTTTTTATTATAAGTAATTAATTCTCTATTTGGCTTTATAACATTAATAGCTATGTTTGTTGATTCAATAGTAGCTTGAAGTATAGAACGGGTATGTAAAAGATTCTCATTTATCTGAACATTATCTGTAATATCTCTAATTGTTGCTATAAATCCATTGATTTTCCCAGATTTATCTTTCAAGGTAGTTGCATTAACACCCCCAAAGAAACAAGTATTGTTGCTCCTACAAAATACATAATTTATCTCTTTTTTATCATCATTATTTATATAGCTTTCCAGATTCATTTTTACTAATTGATGCTGATCTGGTTTAATCCAATTAAAAATACTCTTACCAATGACATCTAATTCGTTCGATTCTTTAAAAAGTAACAAAGTTTTTTTGCTAACAAAACTAATAACACCTTCATTATCAAACATAACAATTGAATCAGGAGACGCTGTAATTAATTTTTCAAACAATTCTTTGTTTTTTATCTTTTCTTCTTGCTCATAAATTAGTTCTGAAATATCAATAAAAGAAAGGTAGATATGGTTATCTTCTGCATTAACTGTTGCTTTTCCTTGTAATATACAATAAATCATCCTTTTATCAGAACTAAGTATTCTAATTTGCACATCTGAAATTATCAGATGATTTTTAATTACGTCAATAATATCAGAGAAATAATTAATATCAAGTTTATGGATATATTTTATAATCTTTTGGTTTAAAACAGAAGATTTTGAAATATTTAAGGTCTTACATGCCGTTGAATTGATATTAACTATACGTTTATCTTCATTGATAATAATATAATTAACGGGTGAAATTTCGAAAAAATCAAAATATTGCTTTTGATTTGAAATTAATTGATTTTCTAAATCATGTATTTTATTTAATAGCCTATTGTTTTTTTCGGTTAAATCATTTAATGCTAAATCATTAAGAACATGGTCATGATTAATATTTGTTTTGCTATTCATAATATGAAATTTTTTTCAATTATAATTATTGTTTATTGCAGATAGGATTTCAATAAATTGTTTAAATTTTTTAAAGATATGGGTTTATGTAAAATTTCATTGCAATTGTATTTTTTTGCAATATTGGCTTCATTCATATCAGAAAAAGCAGTTTGAGCAATAATTATTTGATTTTCATTATGTTCTTTTATTAATCTGGCAGCAGTTGCACCATCCATTACAGGCATATTTATATCCATCAAAATTAAATCGAACTTTTGAGTAGTTGCCATTTCAACAGCTTGCTTTCCGTTTTTTGCCCACAAAACAGTAGCTTTATTTCGTCTAAGAGCTGTTTCAAGCAATAAATAGTTTGATTCTATATCTTCTGCTATTAAGATGATTTTGCCAGATAAATCTAAATTAACAGAAACTGTTGCTGGTCGCATTTCTTCCTGTTTTGCAAAAACTAGCGGTATTGTAAAGTAAAAAGAAGAACCCAAATTTTCGATGGATTCAACCCAAATTTTTCCATTAAGAAGTTCAACAATTTTTTTTGAGATAGATAAACCTAAGCCCAAACCCTGATGAACTCTTATATTTCCTTCGGTTGCCTGTCTGAAACTATTGAAGATAATCTTCATTTTATCATCAGCAATTCCCTTACCAGTATCTTTAATATAAACAAAAATTTCATTTTGTTTAATATCAAGTTCGAAACCAAAACTAATCTGACCCTTTTCTGTAAATTTTAATGCATTATTCAATAAATTATTAATTATTTGCTTTAATTTACTATAATCCGATATAATTTTATGAACGTCTTTGGGCTGGTATAAAACCAATTCTATTTGTGTTTTATTATTTTCTGCTTTAACTTTTTGATAATATTCATACAAATCAACAAATAAATCATTAATCTTAAATTCATTATTAAAAACTTCAATTGTTCCAGTTTCAAAACGAGAAATATCAATAATGTTGGTAATAATATTTAATAAATCAACCGTTCGGTTGCTAATAATATCAATATATTCATTTCGTTCTTCTTCTGTAAGGGTATTGTCTTTCAAAAGATTTGAAAATCCAATAATCGCATTCATTGGCGTTCTTACTTCATGAGACATATTCGACAAAAACACCGTTTTCAATCTATCAGATTCTTCTGCTTTCTCTTTCGCTAAAATCAGTTGTTCTTCAAATTGCTTGCGATGAATAACACTTGCAATTTGATCCGAAACAAATTCCAAAAGGGTTAAATCCTTTTTCGTATATAAATTCTTATTAGTATAACTCTGAACAACTATTATTCCGAAAACTTCATCTTCTAGCTTTAAAGGAACCCCTAACCAAACTTTTGATTGACTACCAATTAGTTTTACAAGACCCTTTTGCTCTAATTTTTCAAAATCTTTATCTTTAGCAAATAAAGATTGACCCGAATTAATTACATATGAACTTAGTGTATTCTGTAATGGAACTTCTTCAAAATCATCTTTATCATCAGCCATATAAGGCAATGACAGTGTGTTGCGCTCTTTATTATAAAATCCAACAAAGAAATTTGAAGTATCAATAATTTCGCTCAGACAATTTTGTATCTCTTTAAGTAGATTATTGATATTTAATGCTTTAAGTGCAGCTTTTGAAATATTAAAAATTATATCCTGTATCTTTTCTGCATTTTTTCGTTCTGTAATATCTGTAATAAAACCTTCAATGTAATCTAATTCTCCATTTGCATTGAAAATTCCAATTGATTGTTCGAATACCCATTTTAGTTTTTTATCAGCTGTAAGTATTCTATATTGAAGTTGAAAATTAGCTTTGGTTTTTAACCCATTTTGAGCGTTTTCCCATACCTGCTCTCTATCCTCTTCTATTATTATGTCGTTATAAGACATTTTATTATTATTAACAAGATCTTCAACTTCATAACCTGTAAGTTGTTTTACGCCTTCATTTACAAAAATCATTGTCCAATTTCTATCGTTCAAACAACGATAAACCATTCCGGGAAGATTAGACATTAAAGTAGATAACATCTTTTGATTTTCAATCAATTCATTTTCTAATCTTTTTGTTAAAGTTATATCTTCTTTTATTGCCAGAAAATTAATTAAATCGCCTTTTTCGTTTTTGATAGGACTAATGGTTGCAGATTCCCAATATATCTTTCCATTTTTACTTTTATTACAAAAAACACCATTCCATTCCTTACCTGACAAAATAGTATCCCACAAGTCTTTATACTCTTCTTTTGACTTAAAACCTGTTTTTAAAATCCTTGGATTTTTACCTAATACTTCAGCAAAAGAATAACCAGAAATATCAATAAATTTTTTATTGACATATTCGATATTTCCTTTAATATCAGTAATTATTATAGAATTTGCACTCTGTTCAACAGCAAATGATAATTTTTGTAATTGTTCTTCCATAATCTCAATAAAATTATGCTACTAAATTACAATATTTTTTTTAAATTAATTATTTTTTATAATAAATTTATTTTCTTTTGATTCCTATTACATTAGGCATTTTTCTAAATTCATTATTTTTGTCGTGAGCAGATGTTCTACTAACATAACTTCCAATTTTTTCGACTACTGTTTCGCCATTATTAACATATAACGAAGATTCGGGACCCCCTTCGAGGTACATAGCAGTATGAATTTGAATAGGTGCTTTTAATAATATTTTTGAAAACTCGTTTGGGGTAAATGGTGATCGGGTAAAAATAAACAAAACATTGCCTTTTTTATCGGTACCCAAGACAACCATACTCGAACGCATTTTGCGTTTCTGTTTCCATAACATTGGCTTTGTTTGGCTATCTATCATTCGCATCGATTGACTGAATGACAAATATTTATCTTTGTAATTTTCCCAGTTTTCATTTTCGGTGTCTATAATTTTAAAGGGTGGTAATGTTTCGTCAATGGGATTGAAAGCTGCAATAGCTTTATAATTTTCTTTAAAATCGGGATTATTTATATGATTAATGTTTTTCATAAATCCAACATTGCTTATTCGGCTTTTTCCGCCATACATTCCGGCATTAATTGCAGCAATCATTCCTTTTAACTCGCACCATTCCTTAACTGTACGCTGCAAACTATCATGTTCAGAAGCGGCAACCAATTGAAAAGTAAAATATTTGGGATCAATTTTGAGAATCGTAATTTTAGAATCGCCAATTTTGGTAATTTTGGGAGCTTTAAGCTCACTTAAGTATAATCCTTTTTCAATCGTTTTCCATTGTATAGCTTTAGGTGGGAGTTCTGCAAAACTACTATAAATCTGGCAAAACAAAATAAATATAAGAATTATTTGAAGTTTAATAAATTTCATTTTTTTCATCAAAATTACAAATTCATTAGAATAGAATATCTTAAAAGATTATAAAAATGAGCAAAAAAAAAGACGAGTCTGACTCGTCTTTTTATATAAGCACTTTAATAACTATAGTTTAGCAATAATTGCATCAGCCATATCTTTGGTTGAAGCAGCACCTTGCTTAACTACATCAGGAGTACCACGCATTTTTTTCATGTCGTAGCATTGAACTTTGCCTTCTTCAATAACTTCAGCAATTGCTTTTTGAATTTTGTTTGAAATTTCTTTTTCACCCAAATGATCGAGCATCATACAAGCTGACATAATCATTGCAACTGGATTAACGATAGAAGTTTCGTAATCAGCATATTTAGGAGCTGAACCATGAGTAGGTTCGAATACTGCAACACCACCTTCGCCAAACTGAGCACTGCAAGCAAAACCTAAACCACCAATTAATCCTGCAAATCCATCAGAAATAATGTCGCCAAACATATTACCCGCTACAATTACATTATAATCTTCAGGATTTTTGGTAATCCACATCATTTGAGCATCAATATTGGTATCCCAAACTGCAATTTCCGGATATTCTTTTTTGCTCATTTCCTGAGCTATTTTAAGCATCATACCTGAAGTTTCGCGAATTACATTTGGTTTTTCGCAAACAGTAATACCTTTATAACCATTGGCTTTTGCATACTCAAAAGCAGCTTTAACTATTCTGGTTGTATATTTACGAGTAAAAATACGTGTTGAAACAGCTAAATCTTCGGTTGGGCACCAGCCAAAATTTTCTTTAAACTTAGGATGCGACATAAGTCCTTCATAAACCAATGCAGGAGGATTAGTCCATTCAACACCACCGTATAAACCTTCGGTATTCTGACGGAAAATCATTGCATCTACCAATGGTTCTTCAATGGTATTATTTGCACCACGACGAATAAAATTTAAAGGATTTCCTTTAAAAGTTTTACATGGACGCATACAAATATCCATACCAAAATGCTGACGCATTGCAACTATCGGACTATAATATACGCATCCTTTGTCTTTTAATTCAGGTGCTAATTCGGCAGTAGCTTTATCTTTTGGTTTTGATGTAATTGCACCAAACAAACCAATTTTGTGTTTTTCTAATAATTCAATGGTTCTGTCGGGAAGCGGATTTCCTTCTTTACACCAGAATTCCCAGCCAATATCTCCTGTAACATATTCAGCATCAAATCCTGCTGCATCCAATACTCTGATTGCTTCATCAAGTACTACTTTGCCGATACCGTCTCCGGGCATCGCTACAATTGTTCTTTTTGCCATGTTTTTAAGTTTTTGTTTTTTGATAGATTTTCTAATTAAATCAGGCTTCAAAATTACAATAGATTTTCAGATTTGCAAACTCGAATTTATATTTTTTTCATGGTTTTGAAAAAAAAATAAAATGATTGTTTTTAATTGGGTATTTGGCAAAGATTTTTGGGAGCGTCTCGATAACTTTTGGAATCGTCTTGATAACTTTTAGATGCGTATTGAATCCTTTTGGATGCGTATTGATGACTTTTAGAAGAGTCTGGAACACTTTTGGATGCGTAAGGTAGGTTTTTGGGAGCGTAAGGTAGGT
>CAZWRD010000013.1:0-36050 GCA_964636105.1 uncultured Bacteroides sp. | reverse complement strand
TAACAATCAAAATACAGATACGCCAAATATTGAAACAACAAAAGATAATAACATAGATCAAAATAATAAAACAAACTCTACGCCATCCGATAAATTTATTGAAACTAAGCTTTCTTATACACAAGCTGTAAATTTGTATGTAAATAATCTTAAATTGTAAAATAATTTACACTCTTCTTATTTAAAGTTTACTTCTCTCTACTTACGTCTCCTATCTCTTCAGCACTGCCTTTATCGGATTAACAAACCTTTCTATCAAACGAATATCTTCGGTAATTATTTCAGCTTGTCCTGTCATTCCGCTTTTGAAGCTTAATTCTTTTTTATAGGTGGTTGTTAGCTCGTTGGGCAATATTATTGAGTAAAACAAATTTTTGTTGATTTTTCCACTGGTTTTAACCACTAGCGTACCTGGAATATTTTCGGCTATGCTGTCCGATAAAATAAATCCGACCTGCATTACTGCACCACAACGTTGTTGCCCTTTCAATTTTGCTTTCATACTTTTGTCTGTTTAACTACAATGTATTGCATCGATTTTTTTGAAATGTGATAATTTAGATTTAGCTTCATTTTATTATATATTTTTCTCAATTATCATCGTTATTACTTATAAATTATTCTATTAGTTTCTATTTTGAACTTTTTTATTTTACAACTAATTTTTTAGTATCATCCTTTTATTAAATCGAAATGCAGCCCAAATAGAGCTGCATTTACTAATTTTACTTGTTCCCTTGTGTTTACAATATCTTTTTATTTTAAATCCTATTTTAAAATTCAGTCCGAAAAACATTTCTTATTTAAAAATCATACTTAAGTGCTTTATAAATATTTTTTCATCCACTTTTTCGTAAGTGCTGATATATTCTCTGCTGGCATATCTTGATTCTACTTCTACTTCTACCTGATAGGGAGATAATTCTTTTATTCTTATAATAATTAATCTTTCAATTTCGATAAGATCTCTTGTAAAGCAAATAATATAGCCTTCGTTTTCATCAATGCATTCTACTTTAAAGTTCGATTTGAATATAGCTTCTCTGCATAACTCAAAAACAACCTTATAAGATAAATTAAGTACTTTTGCTTGCATATCGTTTGTTTTATTTTTTTATGTATTTCCCGTTAAATACATAGTAATCAAAATTATGTAAATCCAATTTACCTTGAATACAATATGATACAATAATTTTTTATAAAAAATCAAATGATTTTTTATAAAAAACATACAACTTCCCAAATATATACGTATATTTGAAAGTTAATTCAGCTATATATTTTATATATAGTAAATTAAGGTTAACTTCTTGTAATTAAGAAGTTTATATTTGAATTGAGTTTAATTAAACCCGATTAAAATTGTCTGTTATCATCACCATATTGTGATTTGGTTGTTGGTGGCTCTGGTTTTTGTGGTTTTGGCAATGTTGATCCTCCTTCTGGTGGAATCTCACCGCCTCTAATTTGGTTTAATTCGATTTTGTTCAATGAAAATTTAGCAAATTTTTCGATCATTGTTTGTTTAGAAATGTTTTTCATGACTGTAATTTTTAAAATAATTTCCTACTCTGTTTCGAAGCTTTTCGGATACCGCTTTTTTGATTTAAAAAAGATCAAAAATGAACTTTCTATATATTACTATGTACTAAACTTGAAAAAATGGCAAAAAAAAATTGTTAAATCGACATTTTTTTTTCACTCAATCTTTCAATTAATTGAAAGCAAGTTTATTGCAGAGGTGAAAAAACACAAAAAAAAATCACTTTTTATATGGAGAAAGTTACATATGTTTTTTTTACCCCCTCAAAAAATTGCCAAAAACAACTTGTTTTTAAACGTTATTTTTAGCTTTACGTTCCTTTTTTTATTTTTACTTCTGTTTTCATCTGAGATTAGTGCTAATAAGCAGATTGACAGAAATATAGCAATTGATTTGTATCATAAAGCTGATTCTTTATATTATGAAGGGAATTATCAAAATTCAATTCGCTATTTTGAACAATATTTGAAGACAAAACCCAAATTAAATGCTGATCAAAAAAAGTATATTTATCTGTTGATTACACAATCGTATAATTATACTGGGAATTATGAACAGGCAATTACCACTGCCAATACTATTGTTGAAGATATTTATTTACAAAAGCTATCTTTAGATTATAATTCTTTTCTTTTGTTATCTGTTGTTAGCAATTCTTATTCTGTAATTGGAAATTATGACAAGGCATTATCAGTTTTCAACCAAATTGAATTAAAATATAATCTGAATTCTTCACAGTTTATAAATTTAAAGCCTGTTTTTTACAATGATAAAGGATTGGTTTATTATCGAAAAGGAGATTATGAGAATGCGCGTATTTATTTTGATAAAGCATTGCAAAGTGTAAAAAAAGATGATTTAGAAAAAAAATCAGCTATTTTATTAAATTTAGGAAATGTTTACTTGAAAATCAATAACTTTGTACAAGCAAAGATATTCTATATGCAGTGTATTGAATTGGTAAAGCTTGTTTCGCCAGAGCAATTAGCTAATCCTTTAAATTCTTATGCCATTGCTTGTAAGCTATCAGGCGATTTAAAGCAGGCTGAAAAATATTATAAGGCTGCTATAGAGAACCGATTGCAGTATGCTCCTCAAAGTCCCAATTTAGGTATTGATTATTTGAATTTTGGTGAATTATATTTTGCCAGAAATGATTTGTCAAATGCTTTGTCTTACTATAAAAAAGCGGAGTTAATTTTTAAAAATAATTATGGGAATAAAAATAATAAATTAGCAGCTACATTTATTGCTTTTGCTGAATTATATGAAAAAAAGAATCAGGTTAAACAAGCCCTAGATTATTATCAACGTTCATTAATTGCAGTGGTATCTGATTTTAATAATAATGATGTTTATTGCAATCCGCAAATTGCCGATGCTTCTTCTAAATTATACATGTTAAAAGCATTAAAAGGGAAAGCTCAGTCAATACTCAAAAAAAGCAATGTAGGGAAAGCAGAACTTGATTTGAGTTTGAAAACCTATCAATTGGCAATTCAACTTATTGATAATATTTCAAAATCATATATTAGCGACGAAAGTAAATTATTTTTGACTGAAAATGAGAAAAACACTTACGTAGCAGCAATGCAAGTTGCAGAACAATTATTTATTTCTACCAAAAATCCTGAATATGTAAATATTGCATTTAGTTTTGCCGAAAGGAGTAAATCGAGCGTTTTAATGGCTAATATTAGAGCCAATGAAGCAATAAAATATGGCAAAATACCCTCGTTTATTCAAAATATTGATCAGAATTTAAAGAATAATATTTCATTTTATGAGCAGTCTCTTTATTCCGAAAATTCCAGAAAGGATAAAGATTTTAAAAAAGTAAATGAATATAAAAATAAAGTTTTTGAACTTAAAAGCAATCAGGAGAAATTTTATAGTTTCCTTGATAAAAATTACAGCGAGTATTATAATTTGAAATATAAGAATGCTGTTACTGATATTAAATCCTTACAAAATAAAATTGATTCAAAGGATGCAATAATTGAATATGTTTTAACTGAAAATAAGTTGTTTACATATTTGATAACAAAAGATTATTTTACTGTAAATTCGAGCGATATCGACAAGCATTTCTTTGATCAGATTAATATTGTCAGAAATTATTCTTCATCAAATTCATTTGGAAATTCTTCATTAGCAGAATTTCAAAATTATACAAATGCTTCTAATCAGCTTTATAACAAATTACTTAAACCTTACGAAAAGGTAATTGCTTGGAATCACTTGATTGTAATTCCTGATAAAGAGCTTAATTTAATATCGTTTGAAACATTATTGAGTAAAGAGGTAGATTGCAAAAGTGTATCATATAATAATCTTCCGTATTTGATTCTTGAACATCCAATAAGTTATTCTTATTCTGCTAGTTTGTTATTAAAAGATACAAAAAAGGTGGCTAACAGTACATCAAATAATTTGTTGGCTATGGCTCCTGATTATAAGGAAAGTCAAAAATTTAATAACGTATCAAGCCGTATATCCGAAAGAAGTAGATTAGCTCCTTTACCCTATGCAAAGGATGAAATTAATGGCATATCTGAAATTTATAGAGGGCAACAGCTTACAGATTTTAATGCTACAAAAGCTAATTTTTGTAAAAAAGCTAACGATTTTGATATTTTGCATCTGGCAATGCATGCCGAAATTAATGATGAAAATCCGATGTATTCTCGATTGGTATTTACGAAATCTTATAACCAGAAAGATGAAGAAATGCTCAATACTTCAGATATTTATAATATGAATCTAAATTCAAAGCTTATTGTTTTGAGTGCTTGCAATACGGGTAATGGTAAACTTAGAAATGGAGAAGGTGTAATGAGTTTGTCGAGAGCATTTTTGTATGCCGGTTGCCCAAGTATGATAATGACTTTATGGTCGGTAGAAGATAAAGCCGGATCAGAATTGATGATTTCTTTTTATGGTTATTTATCAAAAGGATTTTCGAAAGACAAGGCAATGCAATTGGCTAAAATAGATTATATTAAGACTAGCCCTGCTTCAAAAACGCATCCTTATTATTGGGCAGCTTATGTTCCAATTGGTGATCAGAGTCCATTAAATCAATCCCCAAGAGATTATTCTTCAATGGCTTATTTTGTATTGTTAGCCGGAATAGGTTTAGGAATAACTCCATTTTTCACAAATAGAAAGCTTAAAAGGCGAATTAATAGCATGTTACGCTTTAGAAGTAAAGTGTTTGATTGTTAAAAAGATTTTTTTTTTAATAATTTATATACATTTTGACTTTTAAATTGTTATTTTTACAAATTATTTATCACTAAAATTTTTGTAAAATGAAAAAAAACAACTATTTCTTTAAGATTGCAAGTTTAGTTCTTGTTATTCTGTTTTCAACTAATGTTTTTGCTCAAAAAGATATGGTGCAATTTTTGGCAGCTGGAAAAACCGATGCTAATAAATTTGCAGCATATTATACCCAACCTTTTTTAAATACTTTTGGTAGCAATATGAATAATGGTTGGTATAGTACAGCTCAGCCATTAAAACTTGGCAGGTTTACTATAACTATAGGTGCAACTGGCTCGTTTATTCCATCTGATGAACAAAGTTTTGTAATCAATCCGGCTGAATATACTACTATTTCAACTGCAGGAAATCAGCCAGTAACTGTTCCTACTATGTTTGGCGAAAAAACTTCACCTACAGGTGTATTTGCAAAATATAATGATGGAACAAGCGCTTTAAGTTTTCCGTTGAATATTCCTGAAGGTTCTGGATTTAATATCTCACCATTACCTATTGCTCAATTTAGCATTGGTTTAGTTAAAGGAACTGAATTGATGGTTAGAGGATTTCCGAAATTTGAAGTTGAAGGTTATAAAGCTGGATATATAGGAGTTGGTATAAAGCATGACATCAAACAATGGATTCCTTTTATGAGTAAATTGCCATTCGATTTATCGATAATTGGAGCATATACAAGCGCAGGTTTGGATATTGTTGGTGGTAATTTTTTAGAGCCAGAAGTTAATGTTGCAAATCCAAATAAAATGGATTATACAACTCAAGAACTTAATTTTAAATCTAATGCCTGGAATGCAAATTTGATTATCTCAAGAAAATTTCCAATTCTTACCGTGTTTGGTGGTTTGAGATTATCGGGTTCAAAAACAAATGTTGACTTAATGGGTAATTATCCTATTACGATATTGAGCAATCCAACGGTTGCTTCTTCAAAAATAATAAGCCATGTAATTGATCCAATTCATTTAGAAGGTTCTGGTACACAATTTGGTATTAATGCCGGACTTAGAATAAAATTAGGATTTATGGCAATTATTACCGAAGGAACTTATGTTCCTGGTGGATATTCATCAGCCTCAGCCGGATTAAATTTCGGTTTTTTTAACTAAACACTAATACTTAAATGAGAAGAAAGATCCTTTTTAATTAAAGGGTCTTTTTTTTATGCTGATAATGAATATATTATTGTTAAAAAATACAAAAAGCCAAGTTTTATTCTGTATTCTTTTCAATTATTTGTAGTTTTGCATTTTAAAACAAAAATAATGGCAGCATTACCAAGTATTATTACCAAAGTTACAACCCATGTATTGCAGGAAATGAAGCTGAAAGGCGAAAAAATAGCTATGCTTACTGCATACGACTATTCTATTGCAAAAATTATTGATAAAGCTAATATTGATGCGATATTGGTTGGAGATTCAGCTTCCAATGTAATGGCAGGACATCGAACTACATTGCCCATCACACTTAATGAAATGATTTATCATGGAGCGTCTGTTGTTAGGGCTGTTAGTCGTGCTTTGGTTATTGTTGATTTGCCATTTGGAACCTATCAGGGAAATTCCAAAGAAGCATTGCATTCGGCTATCAGAATAATGAAAGAAACCGGAGCTGATGCGGTAAAATTAGAAGGTGGACGCGAAATTATTGAATCTGTTGATAGAATTCTTACTGCCGGTATTCCTGTAATGGGGCATTTGGGGCTAACACCTCAATCTATCAACAAATTTGGGACCTATGTAGTTAGAGCTACTCAAAAAGAAGAAGCTGACAGATTATTAGAAGATGCTCATTTTCTTCAAAATGCTGGATGTTTTGGTATTGTTCTCGAAAAAATTCCTGCTGCTTTGGCACAACAGGTTACTTCTGAAATCAGAATTCCTATTATTGGTATTGGTGCTGGTAACGGAGTTGATGGTCAGGTATTGGTTTTGCACGATATGCTTGGGATTACTCAAGACTTCTCTCCACGATTTTTAAGAAGATACCATAATTTGTACGAAGAAATTTATGGCGCTGTGGGTAATTATATTCATGATGTAAAATCAATAGATTTCCCTAACGAAAAGGAACAATATTAAGATTTGCTTGTTAAGTAAATAGATTTAAAAATAATTTTATATTAATTTCTGATAAACACAAGGTTGGATTTAAGATTCGAATATAGTGTTTTATAATTTTTTTACATAAGATGATGAAATTTCAAAGAATTGCTGATGTAATTGCTAAGCAAGTCCTATATGAAGATAACCATTTGATAATTTTAAATAAATTATCTTCTCAGATTATTCAGGGCGATAAAACCGGCGATATTCCATTGAGCGAATTGGTTAGGGTTTATTTAAAAGAAAAGTATGATAAGCCTGGTGATGCTTTTATTTCAGTAGTGCACAGGCTCGACAGACCTGTAAGTGGTGCTATTATTTTTGCTAAAACTGATAAGGCGATGTATCGGATGAACAGTATTTTTCAAAAGCGCGAAATTCGAAAAATTTATTGGGCTGTTGTTAGAAATAAACCCGAACTAGATAGTGCTCATTTGGTTAATTACCTTAAAAAGAACGAGCAGCAAAACAAAACTTATGTATATGATAAGGAAATACCTGGTAGCTATCGGGCTGAATTAAAATACAGAGTACTTGATGAAAGTGATAGTTATTTTTTGCTGGAAGTAGAATTAATGACGGGTAAACATCATCAAATTCGTTCGCAATTGGCTGCCATCGGTTGTCCGATAAAAGGAGACTTAAAATATGGTGCTTTGCGTCCTAACAGAAATATATCAATTAGCTTACACGCTCGTTCGGTTAGCTTTATACATCCCATTAAGAAAGAACCTATCAAAATAATTGCACCAGTGCCTGATGAAACACTATGGCAACATTTTGAAATGAATAATAAAGAACCAGAATTTGTAGAAGTAGAAAAACTGATTATCGAATAATCAGTTTTTTTAGATGCCCCGTTTAGTTTTTATCAAAATGAAGTAAATCCGAAATTGCTGTTTCAATTTTATCTATATTGGAAATTTCAATAATTTGCTCAGCTTCTAAGTTTTTGATTTGTAAATAGTTTTCTGAATTGATAATGCCAATTTGAAAGCTATCGCTTTTATTCTTTTTAAAATCTAAAATTAAATGCTTTGCATAAAGTGTAAAGGTTTTATAATAAAAGGTTTTGATAAACAGTTTTTTATCAATATTTTGTTTTAATATAAATCCAATTTGATAGTCCTTTTGTTTGATAGCAGCAATATTGCAAGCTTTAATACAAGCAAAACAGCTGATACAATTAATTTTATCGAAAACTACCAAAGGAATTTGTCTGTCGAAAGTAATACCTCCGATTTTGCAATAATCAACGCATTTGCCACAATACTTGCATTTTAACTTATCTATATGTGGAATTTTTTTGCAGATTTCCTGTTCTTCTGCATTGTGTTTTTTAAGCGATTCGTAAGGGTAAAAATTAAAATCAATTATTTCGAGGTATTGTTCTCTGTTTAAATTTTTGCTGATAAACTGCTGAGCTACAATATCTGTATTGCAACTATCATTATTGCATATTATCAGTAATTTAAGCAGGTTTTTAGCCATTTTGTAAATGTTTTTATTATCAACAACCATTAAGCCTTATTTGTTTTTAATATCATCTTAAATCCGCAAGGATTTTTATTCGTGTTTTATTAATGAGTTTGGTCTAAAAAGTCTAAACCTAACAGGTTTTCAATACCTTTTAGGTTTAAAATCAATAGCTTATGATTTGATTTTATGAGAATATACATCTTTATAAACCATACCTATTAATAGAAAGTTGCAGGTTTTTTCATCTTTTAATTATTTTATAAAAATTCGTGTAACTTGTGCTGAGCGAAGTCGAAGTATTCAGACAATAAAATTTTATTTGCGGATTTAAGGGTAAAGTAAAACTTTGTCAAGTTTGATTTCAACGGTAATTTTGTTAATTTCATAGAAAAAAAGTGTTTTTTCTTTTCTTTTTGTTTATAATTGCAGTTTAAATGCTTTTTAATTAATCAATAATTACTATCATACATATGAAACGAGCCATGAAAAAATATTCACACTCAGGGGGATGTTTAATTGGCGAGTTCCATATGTACAAAAAAATTTAAAAAATATAAACATATGAAAAAGATAACGATAAGCAGTATATTGTCATTTGTACTGTTAATGAATGTTTTCGCACAAAATGCCGAAAGCCGGCTGATGAGGTTTCCAACTATTTCTACCGATAAGATTGTGTTTTCTTATGCCGGCGATTTGTATTCGGTTGACAGAAATGGTGGCGTTGCCCGCAAAATTACAAATCATGACGGATACGAAATGTTTGCAAAGTTTTCGCCCGATGGAAACAATCTTGCATTTACAGCTCAATACGATGGCAATACCGAAGTATATATGATGCCTGCTCAAGGCGGAATACCAAAAAGATTAAGCATAACAGCCACCTTGTCGAGAGATGATATTTCTGACCGTATGGGTCCAAATAATATTGTAATGTGCTGGAAAGATAATCAGCATATTGTTTACCGTTCTCGCAAGCAAACTTTTAATGATTTCAAAGGTCAGTTGTTTATGGCTGATGTAAATGCCAGCATGTCGGAGGAATTGCCTTTGCCTGTTGGCGGATTTTGCAGCTATTCGCCTGATTTGTCTAAACTGGCTTATAACCGTGTTTTTCGCGAATTCAGAACCTGGAAATATTACAAAGGAGGCATGGCTGACGATGTTTGGATTTATGATTTTAAAACCAAAAAGATTGAAAATATCACCAATAATCCGGCTCAGGATATTCAACCCATGTGGATAGGCGAAAATATATATTTTATTTCGGACAGAGACCGCACAATGAACCTATTTGTATATAATATAACTAGCAAGCAAATACGCAAATTAAGCAATTTTACCGATTATGATATAAAATTCCCATCGGCAGGCAAAGATGCCATTGTATTTGAGCAAGCTGGCTATATTCATATTTTCGATTTGAAAACTGAGAAAATCACTAAGGTTTCAATTCAAATTAATGATGATTTTAGTGCATCACGCAATCAATGGAAAGATGCATCGAGAAACATTGGTTCATCAACCGTATCTCCTGACGGTAAACGTATTGCTTTGGGTGCCAGAGGCGATGTTTGGACACTTCCTGCCAAAACAGGCATTACCAAAAATATTAGCCAAACTTCGGGAGTTCACGAGCGCAATGTGGCTTGGTCGCCCGATGGTATTTATATTGCTTATATAAGCGATGCCAGTGGCGAAGACGAAATTTACATTCAGAAACAGGATGGCAGCGAAAAAGCTATTCAAATTACAAAGAATGCGGATACTTACAAATATCAAATTGCCTGGTCGCCCGATTCGAAAAAAATAATGTGGTCGGATAAAATGAATCGTTTACAATATGTTGACATTGCCAGCAAAGAAATTATTGTAGCCGATCAATCTAAAGATGGTGAATTTAATGATTACACATGGTCGCCCGATAGCAAATGGATAGCTTATTCTAAACCTGATAAAAATTCAAAAACAAAAATTTATCTTTACGAATTACAGCTAAAAGCCAAAACGGCTGTAACCGATGGTTGGTACGATTGCGGAAATCCTGCTTTCAGTAGCAATGGCAAGTATTTGTTTTTTACTTCAAACCGCGATTTTAATCCCATTTACAGCTGGACAGAATGGAATCATGCATATACCGATATGACCAAAGTGTATTTTCTGACTTTGAGCAAAGATACCAAATCGCCATTTGAACCTGTAAATGATGAGGTTGCAATTATAAAAGAAGAAAAAACTGCTGAAACTAAAGATAAGAAAGACAAAAAAGATAAAAAAACAGAAGAACCCAAAGCAGATATTCTGAAGATTGATTTTGATGGTATTGCACAGCGAATAGCGGTATTGCCCATTGAGGCTGCTTCATACTGGAATATTGCCGTTGTTGACGATAATGTCTATTATCAGAAATTTTCAAAAGCTGATAAAAAAACTTTGCTGATGGCTTACAATCTGAAAGATCAGAAAGAGAATAATTTGGGCGATATAAACGGATATGAAATTACTACCGATAATAAAAAAATGCTGGTAAGTGTTAATGGCAAAATGTCGGTTATTGATTTGCCAAAGTCAAAACCTGACATCAAAGACATGATAGATATGAGTAATATGAAAGTATTTGTTGATTTTAAAGCTGAATGGGCTCAGATTTTCAACGAATCGTGGCGACAGATGCTTTATTTCTTCTACGATGCCAATATGCATGGTGTTGATTGGAAGGCTATCAATAAGAAATACGCAGCTTTGGTTCAAAATGTAAACAATCGCAACGATTTGAATTACATTATAGGCGAAATGATAGGCGAATTGAATGTGGGTCATGCTTATGTGGGCGGTGGAGATAAAAAAGAAGCCAATCGGATTAATTTGGGTTTGTTGGGTGCTAAAATATCAAAAGATATTTCAGGCTATTTTAAAATAAACACAATAATGAAGGGCGAAAACTGGACAAGAGAAAATCGTTCGCCACTTACTGAAATTGGTGTAAATGTGAAAGAAGGCGATTATATAATAGCTATCAACGGAAAATCTTTGAAAGAAGTTGCTGATTATAATGATTTGCTTATCAATACAGCAGATAAACAAGTTGAATTAACCGTAAATTCTACTGCATCGGAAAGCGGAAGCCACAAAACCATCGTAATACCAGTTGCTACCGAAGCCGGTTTGTATTATTACAATTGGGTGCAGAGCAATATCGAAAAGGTGAACAAAGCATCAAACGGACAAATCGGTTATATTCATATTCCAGATATGGGAGTGGAAGGTTTAAACGAATTTGTAAAATATTTTTATCCTCAGCTTTCTAAAAAAGCTTTGATTATTGACGATAGAGGCAATGGTGGCGGCAATGTTTCGCCAATGATTATCGAAAGATTAAACCGTGAGTTGGTTTTGATGCGTGTAAGCAGAAACAACGATCCTCAGGGTGGGCGTTTGGCAATGCAGTATGGACCAAAAGTAATATTAATAGACCAATATTCAGCTTCCGATGGCGATTTGTTTCCCTATCAGTTCAAAACCATGAAGTTGGGAAAAGCAATTGGCGTAAGAACCTGGGGTGGAGTAGTAGGTATCAGAGGTTCGTTGCCATTTATTGATGGAGGAACGCTTTCTAAACCTGAATTTGCACATTACGATGCACAAGGCAAAGAGTTTATTATTGAGGGTAGGGGAGTAGAACCCGACATTAGGGTGGATAACGACCCAGCCAAAGAATATGCTGGTGAAGATGAACAATTAAATAAAGCCATAGAAGTGGTTTTGGAAGAGCTGAAAAACAATCCGAAAGAATTACCGGCTGTTCCAGCATATCCTGATAAAAGCAAATAAACGCAAATTAATCAATCTGCAGATAAAGAAATAGACCGTATGGTTTATGAACTTTATGATTTAACAGAAGAAGAAATTGCAATTGTAGAACAAAGTTAATAGTTGTTATTAGAATTAATAACATAAAGCTATGTATATCAAAGAAGTTACTATACGTATATTATTAAAAAGTTTTAATTTATTAAATTGGTATTATAAAGATAATAATGAAAAAAATCACATTCAATAATGAAGGATTCAACGAAATATTGCTTTATACCACACCAAATGGTAAAGTAAAAGTTGAGATATATTTACAAAACGAAACGATATGGCTTAACCAACAAAAAATTGCAGATTTATTTGGTGTGCAAAGACCAGCCATCACTAAACACCTGAAAAATATTTTCGAAACAGGCGAACTAAAAGAAGAAGTGGTAAGTTCCATTTTGGAACTTACCACTCCACACGGTGCTATTAAAGGAAAAACACAGGGAAAAGCTACAAAGTTTTATAACCTCGATGCAATTATTTCGGTGGGTTATCGTGTAAACAGCAGTCAGGCTACTGCATTTCGTATATGGGCTACCGAACGATTAAAAGAATATATTATCAAAGGTTTTACAATGGACGATGAGAGGCTCAAAAATCCGAAAAATATCTTTGGTAAAGATTATTTTGAAGAACAGCTAGCTCGTATCAGAGACATTCGAAGCAGTGAACGTAGATTTTATCAGAAAATAACTGACATATATTGCCAATGCAGTGCCGACTATAGTGTGGATGAAAAAACCACAAAAGATTTTTTTTCCAATGTTCAAAACAAACTGCATTGGGCTATTACTGGGCAAACTGCTGCCGAATTGATAGCCGCTAGAGTTGATAGTACAAAAGAAAATATGGGTCTAACCACATGGAAAAACGCACCCAAAGGAAGTATTAGAAAAACAGATTTAGGTATTGCTAAAAATTATCTAAATGAAAATGAATTAAACGGATTAAACCGAATTGTATCAATGTATCTGGATTATGCTGAAAGTCAGGCTTTGAAAGGCATAGTAATGTATATGAAAGATTGGGTTATAAAACTTGATGCTTTTTTACAGTTTAATGAGCAAGCAATTTTAAACCATCAAGGTAAAGTATCTCATGATGTTGCAATGGCACTTGCCGTTACTGAATTTGAAAAATTCAAAATAGTGCAAGACAAATTAATTGAATCGGATTTTGATAAAGAAATTAATAGAATTAGTAAAAAATAGACAACTTGTTTAATACCTAAAATCCGTAAGGATCTTTATTAGTGTTTTATTAATTGAAAGTTGCAGGTTTTTGTCGTTATTTAATTATTTTAAAAAAATCGTGTAACTTGTGCTGAGCGAAGTCGAAGCATTCGTGGGCAGTAAAAATATATTTGCGGATTTAAAGTAATCGATAATGATCAATCAGTTACATCCTTTTTAATTAACCAAAGGTGAATGTGAAGCCGATTAGAGGTGGAATTAAAGTTCCTTTAAAAACCAAACAGGTTTTTAAAACATGTTTGGTTTAAATTTAATTAAGTTGATGAAAAACAATGAAATATAATACTAAAGTCAAAAAAATCAAAAGTAAATAAATGCTAATAGGTAAATTTCTCTGATATTTTCAATACTTTTGTAAAAAATACTGATATGAACTATGAGGATAATCCGAAAAGTATTAAATACTATGTAAAAAAATATTTGCTTCAGCACAAAGCCGATATCAAAAACAAAACCATAGTAGATATACCCGCCGGAAATGGAATTACTTCGAAAATTATAGCCGATTGTGGAGGTATTCCGCTTGCTTTTGATTTATTTCCGGAATATTTTCGTATCGAAAACATAAAATGCCAACAAGCAGATGTTAGGCAAGGCATTCCATTGTCCGACAAATCAGCTGATTATTTAATTTGTCAGGAAGGTATCGAACATTTTGCCGATCAACTTTCTGCGATCAAAGAATTTAATAGAATACTCAAAAATCAAGGAATTTTAATAGTTACTACACCCAACTATTCAAATCTCAGATCTAAAATTAGCTATTTGCTTTCTGAATCTGAACGATTTAACTCCACTATGCCTCCCAATGAATTCGATAGTGTATGGATGACTGATCAAAATATAAGTAAAGAGATTTATTTGGGTCATATTTTTTTAATCGGAATTCAAAAATTGAGAGTAATGGCAAGTCTTTCTGGTTTCAAAATAAAAAAAATCCACCCTACCCGATTAAAAACTACTTCGTTATTCTTCTTGTTTTTTCTATATCCATTTATCTTAGCTTCGAATTATTTTACCTATTTAAAAAATTATCGAAAACACAAAAATATGCCTAAGCGTCAGAAAGTGTATCGTGAGATTTTTAAATTATCAATCAATATTCGTTTGCTTATCGATAGTCATTTGATGGTTGAATTTGAGAAAACAAGTGATTATCAAGATGTTTATACGAGTTTGAAAAGTCAGTTCACCGAATTTGGAACTACATAAAAAAACCAACTTCAGTAATTGAAGTCGGTTTTTTAAACAGGTAATATATTGATTTTATTAATTTTCTAAGAAAAGACGATGTTTGCTTATCTCATTAATTATTCGGTTTAGATGATATTTCCCGAATATATCAGTCTATCATTATTTTCATACCAATTTTCAGTATTAGCATTATGAATAAACAAACTAGATGTGGATGAATCACTACTATTTGTTTTCACCAAATTAAAACTATCTTTTTCATGCAGCGTTTTATGAGTTTCGATGTTCTGTTCTGTTTTAAAAAATGGGAAATCAAATTTCACATCAGTAGAACAACGGTTTAAACCTGTTAAGCCCGAAAATATTAAGATAATGGTAGATATTTTCATGATTCCTGAATTTATTACTAATTTTGCTTTTTATTTATGACGATATATTTATAAAAAATGTTACAACATTATGCAAAAAAATAGAATATTTTTTATCTTTTTTATCTTTTTCATCTTCACTTCATGTGTCAAAACCAAAACAGAGTATTGGGAAAATGGCAATAAAATGTCTGAAATTGAATATTTGGGCAAAAAGCAAGATGGAAGAGCCAGATGGTGGTACGAAAATGGCAAATTGCAAATGGAAGCTTATTATAAAAGCGGAAAACTCGAAGGAAGTTTCACCCGTTGGTTTATTAGTGGACAGAAAGAAATAATTTCATATTACAAAGATGGAAAACTCAATGGATTGAAAACAGAATGGAATCAAAATGGAATTAAAATTGCCGAAGTTAATTATTTAAATGACTCTTTGGATGGGAAATATACCCAATGGTATCCAAGTGCCAATATTAAGCTAGAATCTAATTATAAGAATGGTAATTTTGATGGTGATTGGACTTCATATAATGAAAGAAGTTTTGTTGTTAGCAAAGCAAAGTTTAAGAATGGAAATGGAGTACAAGAAAGTTTCGATATTAGAGGGAATAAAGTGATTGAAAGCCAGTTTGTAAACAACTTGAAACATGGCAAGGAAAGCCTTTTTGATGAAAAGGGGAATTTAATAAAAATTAGAATTTTTGAAAAGAATCAACTAATAAAAGAGGAAGAAATTAAGTGATACATAGCATTTCAATTACTTTTGCGTGTTGCGGATAGATTGTAAGTAATTGGGTTTTATGAGCCATTTCAAAATCGCAGAAATCGAAACCAGGCGAAACGGTGCAACCAACTAGTGCAAAGCCGTATTCTGATTGCAATTTAGCAGCAAACCATGTGTTTTTCGGAATCATTAGTTGTAAGGATTCTCCAAATTCCAGATTACATCCCAACTTATGCTCCTTTAAAATACCTTTTTCATCTAATGAGTAAATAATCAGACAATTGCCTTGATAAAAATGCCAGATTTCATCTGATTTTATTTTATGAAAAGCTGAAAAATTATTGCCTTCAAGCAGAAAATAAATTGAAGTAGCATAGTTTCTTTTCCCAATAAATTCAGTTGAATCTTTCGGGAAATCAAAACTGCCATCTGAACGGTATATTTCTTTATAATACCCGCCTTCTGGATGTTTTTGAAGAGATAGTTTATCTATCCAGTATTGTGAACTCTTTTCCATTATCTAAAAATGCTGAAATTTACTTTGCCATAATTTCTTTTTTCAGAAAAACGTGGATGTTGTTCAAAATCATTGTCTCTTGAGTGTTCAATTATTAAAATTCCATTTTCTGCCAAAAGATTTTTCTCAAATATCATGTCTGGAATTTTCTGAATTCCTTCTAAATCGTAAGGAGGGTCAGCAAATATCAGTTGATAAGGATTGTTTGCAAATTTTAGAAAACTGAAAACATTTGATTTAATAACTTGCAAGTTATTTATATTAAATGCAATAGCTGTTTTTTTTATAAAATCAGTACATTTAAAATTTAAGTCAATAGCCGTTACGTTTATACAGCCTCTTGATATCAATTCTATTGAAATATTGCCTGTTCCGGCAAACAAGTCTAGTGCATTAACTTCTTCGAAATCAATATGATTATTTAAAATATTAAATAAACTTTCTTTGGCAATATCTGTTGTTGGACGAACAGGAAGATTTGAAGGCGGATTAAATTTTCTTCCTCTTAATGTACCGCTAATTACACGCATTTTTCTATTGGTATTGGTTAGTTTGGCAAAGCTAAGTGTTTTTTCAAAAGCAAAAATTAAAAACAATTAGATTATTTCCTCAGATTGAAACAATTTGATTTAATAATTTATAATATTGATGTTGAGGAGCTTTTGCCAAAGCATCACTAAAGGTAAAATATGATTTGGTTTCAATAAAACTTATATTGCTTATGTATCTGCTAAGCAAATTGAAAATACTTGAATTTAAAGTAATTTTACCACTCAGTACTAGATGTACATTTTGTGTGTCAATATTTAATTTTTTTAAAGCAAAAAGCAGATAATAAATAAAATCTTCTTTGGTTTTGAAATTAAAAGTATTGTCGAACAGTAGTTTGTTATTTCTAAATGCCAATATTTCAAGAGAATAATTATCAATATCAACAAAAACTTTATTGTTGATATTGCTTTGTGAGCTAAAATTCTTGTAAACACTTTCAAAAAAACTTTGCGAACTATGTATAATTTTATAATTCGAAAAATTATTTTGGAAAACGGTATTAATACAATTTGGAATGGCAAAAACAGAATATAGTTTTTGATCTTCTACAAAATTGTGTAAAATAATTTTGTCTTCAAGATCAGTATGTTGAAACTTAAGATATGTTTCAATATAATTTACATCAAATAATTCTTCGGGTACTAAGGTAGATTGAGTAGTTTCGTAACTGATAATTACATTCTTATAATCTTTTTTGAGTAAATTTTCGTATTCAAAAAGCTTATTAAGAAATTCGGCAAGCTTATAAGCCGAAATTTTTTCGGGGAATGTATAATTAACAATAGCCAGATATTTATTCTGGCTATTGTCTATAATACTAAAAGATAAATAATTTAACGATAGTTGAATAGATAGACTGATTGAACTATAATTCTGTTTGTTTATCGACGGGTCAAATAAATTTTCTGTCGGATTAAGCGAAATCGTCATCTATTATTATATTAATTATTCCCAGTTTCCATCTGTAGAAGGTTCGTCTAATGAACCTAATTTTAAACCATCAAATCTGTTAAGATCAATTGCTTTGGTTTTTTTATTTAAGATTAATTGTTGATCTAATCCAATTAGATATTCATCATATTTGGCAGTTACTTCAAATACAGGAACTTGTATAGAACTTTTGGTAATAATAGCCGCTTTAATTGAAAATTCTTTATTTTCTGAATGAGGAATAATTTTTAGATTAGCAAGGTCAATTTCTTTTTTCCCTTTAAATAATTCTTCATATGCATTTACATAAACTGTATCACGACTTACCAATTTTCTTTTAAGTGCTTGTTCTTCAGTTAATGAATCCGGAACATTTCCAATTTTCTTAACAATTGGTAATTTGCCATTTTGCAAAAAATCTATTAAAGTGTCAAAACTTCCAGTATATCTGTTGTTTACGCTTTTGTAAGCAATTTGCATAGTTCTGATATCTTTAAGTTTTTCAATGATATCTTCTTCTCTTTTACTTACTTTTTCGTTGAATCTAACTGGTTTCATTATGCTGTCATAAACTAGGTAACTCAACACAATAGCCACAACTATTAATACGATTTGAATGATTAATTTCTTGTTCATGTTATTATTGGTAATTAAATTTTTTCTTTGCAAATTTATAATATTTTTTAAACATAATCGCTTTTAAAATGAAAAATAAACAATGTTTAAAGCAAATATTTATAACGCTTATTTTTCAATAATATTTTTTCCTGTTTGTTCTATATGATGTAAATCTACTTTAATTTTATATTTTTCAAATATTAATTCGGCAGTTTTTTCTGCACAATATACAGAACGATGTTGTCCGCCTGTACAACCAAAGCTAATCATCAGATTATCAAATCCTCTCTCAATGTAGTTGTCAATCGAAATACAAATCAATGTAAAAATATTGTTTACAAATTTTGAAACGTTGTTGTCATTTTCAAGATAAGTGATTACTTCCTGGTCTTTACCTGTTAGTTGTTTGTAATAATCTAATCTTCCTGGATTTGGCAATGCTCTGCAATCAAAAACAAATCCACCTCCATTTCCACTCGTGTCGATTGGATGTTGTTTTTTAAACGAAAAGCTATTAACTTTTATTTTAAGTTTTTGAGAATTAATTATTTGATTTAATCTTGTAGAATTTTTTAAATTTTTTAAAACATCAAATAAATAGGATGAATCTGTTTTTAATTCAATGTTTTCAAGTATATAATTTAAATTAGTAATTGCATAAGGAATGCTCTGCAAAAATAAAGGTTTATTTTCGTAAAAACCCCTAAAACCATAAGCTCCCATTGCCTGTAATATTCTGATAATTACGTAAGGATAAAAGTATGATTTAAATTCTTGTTTATCTACTTTAATATATGTAGATAATTCATCAAGGTAAAAATCAAGCAGTTTTGTTCGTGTTTCATTATCTAAATCGGCTTTGGCATCAAAAAGCAACGAGGCAACATCATATTGCAAACTACCTTTTCTACCTCCTTGATAATCTATAAAATATGGAATTTCATTTTTAATCATGATGTTTCTCGACTGAAAATCACGATAAAGAAAATAATGGGTTTCTGTTTTAAGTAAAAAAGAAACAAATTTTTCAAAATCTTCCTCTAATAATTGCTCGTCAAAAGGAATTTGTGCAAGTTTCAGAAAATAATATTTAAAATAATTCAAATCCCACATCATCGATTGTTTATCAAATTGTTTACGTGGATAGCAATTTTTATAATCAATATGTTTGGATGCAATTATTTGAAATCGTGGAAGTTCTTTTAATATTTTTATATAAAGATTAATTATTTCATCATTATCATTTGTGGTATTTCTGATTTTTTGCAAACGATTAAATAAAGTTTCATCGCCAAAATCTTCAATTAAATAAATATTATCTATATCATTAACTGTATATATTTCAGGCACATTCATATTTAATTTTCTGAAAGTTTCAGTAAATGCGAAAAAGGCCTTGTTTTCTTTTATGTCGTTATTATGTACACCCAAACAGGTTTTGTTATTTGAGTAAATTCTGTAATATGTTCTGTAAGAACCAGATGCAGCCAATTTGAAAATGTTTTTCACCTTTTCATTTGCCCAATTTTCGTAAAGTTGAATTATTTTTTTTTCTATCATTATGATATTTAAATAATTAAGAAAATTATATAAAGCTTATTTTAATTTTAATAAAATAAGCTACAAAAGTAATAAAAATAGGCTTGTTTATCATTTTTTTACTAATTTTGTTGAACATTAATTTGACATATTTCTAAAAAAAAATACATTCAAATGGAAAATAAAACCGCAATAGACATTTTAAAAGAAGCGATCTTGCTTGAAAGAAGAGGCAAAGCTTTTTACAGCAATGTTGCAGAAAAATCTGATAGCGAAGCTGCTAAGAAAATATTTAACATGATGGCTGAAGAAGAAGATGAACACATCAAATTTCTTTCACGTCAGTTTGCTCATTATATGAAAACCAATGAGTTTTTGAAAACAGAGCATCACGAAGAAGCAAGCGATGATGTAGCAATGAAAGTTTTGACAGATGATATTAAAAAGCAAATAACTGCTGCAAGTTTTGAGGCTGCTGCTATTTCAGCTGCTATGGACTTTGAAACCAGAGCCGTTAAAGTATATTCTGATAGAGCTGCTTCAGCTACTGATGTAAACGAAAAAGCTTTATACAAAATGTTAGCTGATTGGGAAACAGGACATCAGCATATTTTGCATCAGTTAAATGAAGAATTAAAAGAAGATATTTGGAATGACAATAATTTCTGGCCATTCTAATCTCAAATAAAAAAAAGCTGCGGAAATGCAGCTTTTTTTTATTCAAAAATAATCTTATTTAAATAAAAAACATAACGTTTGCTTTTATTTGCAAGTGCATTATTTTTTATAACTTGTATTCCGTAGCATAAAAAATAATTATCGTACCACCATTCAATATTTGCGGATGGATTTTCCATTATTTTATCATTTGCGTAAGGCAATTCTAATTTGGTATTATCAATTTCAGAAATAATGCTCGAATCACTTATTGTTTTGTAAACCAACTCACCTTCGTTGTTGTAAGCAAATACATATTCATCTTTTAATGGCATAATACTCACTCTTTCTTTAACTTCCATGGAAATGATATTCCATATATCAAACAAATTATTCCACAAAATATTTCCATCTTCATCTAAGCACAAAATAAAAGCATTGGTGTATCTAAATCCATCAAAAATGGTACGCGAAGTGGGTACCATTCTTCCATAATAATCATATGACATATCTGAAATCGTCCTATATTCAGGATAAAATGCTTCTGAAAGCATAATTAATTTACCATTTTTTTGTAATAAGTCATGCTCAACCAGCATGTAATTTAGCGAAAATTCCGTATCTTTACTTTCCTGTAGTTTTTTTATTTTTGCTACCTCTCGCTTATTTAAATATTTGTTTATTTCATTAAAAATCAAAAAATTAAAATATTTAAAATTGAAATTATTATTGTTTTCAATTTTTACATAATACATTCCTGCCGCTTCTAAAACGGAAGTTTCGTTATAAATATTTGTTTTTTCGCCAGATAAATTATATGAACCTGTAATTGCTATTTTCTGATCTTTTAGAATAGCCAAAGATGCGGTTAATATTTTTTTGCTTTCATCGTTAGTGCTTATCTCTTTGGTAGTTAATAATAATCCATTGATGTCAAATTCTTTTAAAATCAAACGATAGTCTTTTTTGCTGATTTCTTTCTTTTGTACAATATAAACTTTGTTATTAGTTGAATCTATTTCCAAATCTTCTACTTCTAAATTGTCTGAATTATCTATATCTATCTCTTTATTAATACGTTGCTTAAAATTATAAATATTAAGAAAAATTCGATCTTTATTTTTTGATGTAAAAAAGGCTGAATGATTAAAAATCTTAAGGCTTGTTAGTTTAGTTTTTTCTGAAATTTGTATATTGGAAATTGTATGACCGTTTTTAAATAATTCAAATGCAATGATAGAGAGGTTGTTATCGTTTGATTTTTTGTTGACTTTATGAAAAAAGAAGTAAACTGAATCATCATCAAAATCAAAGCCTTGATAAGACAAATCATTGTTTAATGGAATTTTTTTTATCCATTTTTTTTGTAAGTTCTGATCGAAACTTGTAAATGCCCAATTTTGGGTTTTTTTATCAAAAAATTCATTTAATCGGTTGATAACAAATACTCCACTATGATTTATATTTGCAATATAAAAGGGATCAGCATCATTTTTTGTTTCAATTTCTGCTCTGATCGGTTTTTTGTTTTGAGCATGCAAAAAGTTTGAAATACTGAAAGATATGAATATTATTAACCCAAGTGTAAACTTATAAAACTTCATCATTTTTATTTTTGACAAACCTACATATTTTTTTGATTAGAACGAAGAAAAAAATCAAATATTTTATTAAAACAAAAGATTCATTTCTTTTTCATAATTTTGCTATTAAATAATAATCAACAAATTTTGAGTCAAAAAGATTTATTACTGATAACTCCGCCTTTCATTCAAATAAATACGGTTTATCCTGCAACACCAGGATTGAAAGGTTTTTTGCAAAGCAAAGACTTTAAAATTGCTCAACTCGATTTGAGTATTGAATGTATTTTAAAAATGTTTTCTTCTGAATACCTTACTGTTTTCTTCGATTATGCTGATAATCAGTATAAGAATAAATCAACAAATTCAATAGTTATTTTAAAGCAAAGAAATAATTATCTTAAATATATTGACGCTGTTGTTTCGTTTTTGCAATCAAATGATTTATCAATAGCTTATTTAATTAATAACGATATTTTACCAAAGGCTTCAAGGTTCGAAATTCAGCAAGATATGGAATGGCATTTTGGCGTTGATGGAATTCAGGATAAAGCCAGATTTTATGCTACGCTTTTTTTGGAAGATATTGCTGATTTTATTACTGAATGTATCGATAAAAGATTTGGGTTTAGTAGATATGCAGAACAAATTTGTCTAGAATCTAATGAATTTAGTTTGATATTAAGCGAAATAGATAAAGATACGCCCATTACTGAATTGATGTTGTCAATTTTAGATAGCTCAATAAGGCTTCATGATCCTAAAATTATTGCATTTACCATACCATTTCCGGGTAATTTACTAATGGCATTAAAATCTGCCCAATTTATTAAAAAGAATTATCCAAACATACAAATTGCAATTGGTGGTGGATATATAAATACAGAACTCCGCAACTTAAATGAAATCAGGATTTTTGACCTTGTTGATTATGTTTGCTTGGATGATGGTGAACTGCCTTTATTGAAAATTTTAAACCATATCGTTTATAAATCTGAAGATTTAAAACGAACTTTTATTAGAAAAAATAAAGAAGTAGTTTTTGTAAATGATGCTATAGAGGCTGATTATTTACACAATGAAATTGGTATTCCAGATTATGAAGGATTACCCTTAAATGCTTATATATCAGTAACAGAAACTACCAACCCGATGCATAATTTGTGGAGCAACGGAAGATGGAATAAAATTGCTTTGGCTCATGGATGTTATTGGCATAAATGTTCATTTTGTGATACATCGCTTGATTATATAAAAAGATTTAACCAGGCTGATGTTGGCATTTTGTGCGATAAAATTCAAGATATTATCAAACAAACTAATTACAGAGGTTTTCATTTTGTAGATGAGGCTGCTCCTCCTGCTTTACTCAGAAAACTCGCTAATGAGTTAGTTAGCCGAAATATAAGTATCAGTTGGTGGACAAATATTCGCTTTGAAAGTTCATTTGACGAAAATTTATGTTTGCTTTTGGCAAAATCAGGATGTATTGCGGTTTCGGGTGGTTTGGAAGTTGCTTCTGATCGATTGTTGAATAAAATGAATAAAGGTGTTAGTATTGAGCAGGTTACAATTGTTGCAAATCATTTCAAAAAAGCAGGAATTATGATTCATGCTTATCTAATGTATGGATTCCCAACACAAACAGAGCAAGAAACCGTTGATTCGTTGGAAATTGTAAGGCAATTGTTTGTCAATAAATTAATAAATAGTGCATTTTGGCATCGTTTTGCAATGACGGTTCATAGCCCAGTAGGTATAAATCCAAATGATTTTGGCGTTGAAAGAATTGATTTACTTGAAGATACTTTCAATAAAAATGGGTGCAATCATATTGATAAAACAGGATGCAAACATGAAAAGTTTGATAATGGATTGAAGACTGCTTTGTATAACTATATTCATGAAAATGGTTTTGATTTTCAATTGCAGGATTGGTTTGAATTTAAAATACCAACAACAAGCATTCCTCCTAATTATATAAAAAAAATATTAAAAAACAAAAAGCAAAATATCATAAACAAATGAGTATGAATAATCAAGAAAAAGAATCAATTGGATTTTGTTTGGTTTCTAACTTAATAAGCCTTGAAGGGAAAAAAGTAGGCTATATGTATAGAGAAGAATTGGAAGAAGATGCTGAGAATGACAGTGGTTGGAGATTTCTGGCTGGCACAGAAGATCAGGAATATGTTGATAATGAAGCAAACAGCAAGGTATATGAAGTAGAAACCATAGCCGATTTTGATCCTGCTATAATTCCATACCTTGATTTTCCGTTTGGTACTGAGCTTGAAAGGTTAGAGGGGAAAGATGAATTTAAAGTAATTGAATAAACTATTTTACAGATTTTCTTTATCAATACGTTTTTTTACAATTTCCCAAGAATGGGTAATTAAAAAACTTTCGTCCATAAATCCAATTATCTTTTCAAAACGATTCATTGGAATTGCGATAGTATTGGTATTTTTAGGAACAAACGCTCTGGCAGAAATATCAAACATTCCAATGATTGCTTTTGGAGATTCTTTAGTTATTTCCATATAAGGATAATGGATAATAGAACCACAACCAGATGAAAATGGAGCAATTACAGCATTTGGTTCAATTGTATCGAAATTACAAAGTGTAAATAAACCAGATAAAACATCGGGAGTTGCAAAGAAAATTACTACTTCAGGATTGTCGTTTTCTGTTAGTTTATCCCAACGTTTAAAAACAATATTTTTCCCTTCAGCATTAGTTGTAACTAACAGATTTTGTGTTTCTTTAACTATTTCTGGGGTCTGTTTGTATCGTTCACCCTCCATTTCGTTGGGAATACCACAAGAGAGGAAGTATTCAAAGTTTGGTCGCATTACTTTGGAAAACCCCAAATATCGTTTTCCTCCTCCACACATAACAGCATCAGCATTATAGCTTAATGATTCACCATTTCTTACTTTTGCTAATTCAGCAATCAAGCAACTCCAAGCTTTTTTGGGGATTACTTCAGTAACTTCATTAATTTGATTTTCTGTATAATAAAAAGTTATTGGTAAAGGAGAATTTCCAAAATATTTCTCCCATTTTTCTAAAAACCCATTTCTTAATTGAATATCCATTGCTTTATTTCTTAAATGGTTTAAATAATAATCTAAGAGATTGATCATAAGTTAGGTAGCTCCAAACCCAATTGATAAAAATCAAAATTTTATTTTTAACACCAAAAATGGAGCGAAGATGAATCAACATCCAAACCAGCCAGGCTATAAAACCATCAAAATGAATATATTTTAAATCAACAACTGCTTTATTTCGTCCGATTGTAGCCATTGAGCCCAAATCTTTGTATTTAAATGCTTTCCATATATTTTTTTTAAGATTTGATGCCAGATTTTTAGCTTGCTGAATGGCAACTTGTGCTACCTGAGGATGTCCATTGGGATAATCATTTGTAATCATGCATGCAATATCGCCTAAAGCAAATATATTCTGATAGTTTTTTACTTTATTAAAATCGTCAACCAATATTCTGTTTGTGCGAGTGTAATTGTTTGCATTTATGCCACTTACAAAGTTTCCTTGTATTCCTGCTGCCCAAATCATAGTTTTTGATTTTATGGTTTTCCCATCTCCCAAAGTAACCAAATGTCCGTCGTAATCTTTTACAATAGATGATGTTAGTACATTTACCCCCATTTTATTAAGAAAATTCTTAGATTTAGCTGATGATTTTTCAGACATACTACCTAATAATTTCGGAGATGCTTCAATAAGATAAATATTAATTTTGTCGCAATCAATTTCAGGATAATCTTTTGGGAAAACAAATTTTTTCATTTCAGCCAAAGCTCCTGAAATTTCCACGCCTGTGGGTCCACCACCAACAACAACAATATTCATGAGTTCCTCTGTTTCATCAGTAGTTAATACATCTTCCATATTTTGCAAAATCTCCCAAAGTAAACTTACCGATTCATAAACATTTTTCATGGGTTTAGCATGTTTTTGTATGTTATGCATTCCAAAAAAACTGGTATCAGCACCATTTGCTAAAACTAAATAGTCGTAATTCAAATTACCTAAAGTAGTTTCGATTTGGTTTTTCTCAGAATCGATTTTCGTAACTTCTGCAATTCGAATGAAATAATCGTTAAAATTTTGAAATATTTTTCTTATTGGAAAAGTAATGTCTCTGGGTTCTAAACCAGCAGTTGCAACTTGATAAAATAAGGGTTGAAACTGATGAAAGTTGTTTTTGTCAATTATAACAATTTGAAAATCAGATTTAGATAGTTCTTTGGCAAAGCTTAAGCCAGCAAAACCGCAACCAACAATTACGATTCTTTTTTTGGTAGTTTCTGGAATATTTATTGTAAGCGACATTATTCTTTTTTTTGCAAAATTACAAAAAAAAGGCTGTCATAAATCAGACAGCCTTTAGAAATATTGATAAATCAATTTATTAGTGTAAATTCAAGAATGTAGATCCAGAGAAGCTTCCTTTCACCCATTCAACTTTGTATTTTTCAGGACAGTCACCGTTGGTAATAAGTTGGTTGTTTGCGTCATAGCCAAAAGTTGCAGTTGCAGTTTTGCTATCAGCAGGTATTTGGTGTACTTTTATGCCTGAAGTAGGATCCCAACTACAGCTTTGTTTCAAAACAATAGCTTGGTTTATTTGTGTATAGAAATTTTCATTCTGACGATTGGTTCCCCAAGTTGCCAAATTGTTATAACCGTTAGAATTTCCAGTTCCTTCAATACTCAATATTAATGCATTAGGGTAAGTTCCTGTGAAGGTTTTTTTGCGAGCTATATTCCAAGTACGTGTTGTTGTATCGCTGAATGATGCCTGTATCGAACCTGTAATAGTATGGGTTACTGATGTAGTTGAGCTAGTTCCAATATTTTTAATTAAACCACCACTTAAGTTAGTCCATGTTTTTGACCCATTTAACATGGTCCATTTTTGGTTAGATAATTTTGTAACTTTATAATTTATAAATTGTAAACTTACTGTAGTTCCAGCAGCTGACCAAGCGGCAGTAACCACTCTTTTTATTTTTATCTGACCAGATTTTAGTTTGGTATTGTTACAATTGTTGCCAGTAAATGTCATGGTATAAGTCATTGTATCACCAACTAATAATGAATCGATTGTACAATTACAAGGTAATGCTGAGATAGATTTTAAACCACCACCTTTAGAAAGAACTTCATTGGCATCGTCTAAAGCTTCATTAGAACTTGCTTCCATATTTACTTCATCCTGAGCTAATTGTTGCATAGATGAAGAATCAAAATCTTTATCAAGTTTATCTTTATCGCAACTTGTTACGATAAAACTTATAAAGCTAACTGCCATAATAAGGCTTAAAAATTTAACTGTTTTCATTTTTTTCAAATTTTAAAATTAATGATAGATAAGATGTTTGATATTATAAAAAGTTTAATCAAACAATTCTTTTTTTTTACAAAAATAATAATTTTTTACATAATCAAAAGAAAATTAACAAACTAAGTATTCGTATATCTTAAATTAAAACAAACTAATCAGTAATCGTATATTAAGATATGTAACTATTGCTCCAATTAACAATAAAGTTGCAGTTGTAAGTTTCTGATTTGCATATTTCCCCATTACTTTTTTTGAAGATGTAAGATAAACCTGCAAAAAGATTGTAAAAGGAAGTTGAATGCTTAAAACCATTTGAGAAATGATTAATCCTTTAAATGGATTTTTTATAAGAAAAATAACTAGTAATGCGATAATTAATGAAATGGCAACTCCAAATTTGGAGTGAATGTCTTTAATATCGTAAGGTTCATTGAAAATTCCTGCAAAAATTGAGCCTCCAGCCATACCAGAAGTTATGGTAGAAGCAATTCCAGCAAAAAGCAATGCAATTGCAAAAATATTTGAAGCATTATTGCCTAGTAATGGGGTTAGTATATGTTTTGCTTGCTGTAATTCGTCCACAACAGTTCCATTTTTAAAAAAGACAGCCGCAGCTAATAAAATCATGGCACTATTTATAGCCCAACCAACAATCATAGAAAGTAATGTATCGAAAAGTTCATAATCAAGTTGTTTTTTTATTATATAATCATTCTCAAGATTCCATTTTCTACTCTGAATAATTTCGGAATGTAAAAAGAGATTATGAGGCATAACCACTGCGCCTAAAACACTCATTACGATAATCATGCTTCCATCTGGAATTTGTGGTTTTACCCAACCTATGGCTGCATCCGTCCAATTAATGTCAACTAAAGTAAGTTCATAAATAAATGATATACCGATAATTGAAACAAAGGCAATAATCCATTTTTCGATTTTTCTATACGAATTTGTAAAAAGCATTATTAAAACAAATACAAAAACCATGATTGCTCCTAAAGAAATTGGGATGTTGAAAAGCATATTAAGTGCAATGGCACCTCCTAATATTTCTGCCAAAGAAGTAGATATAGAAGCAAGCATTGCTGTAGATAGTATGGGTTTGGAAACCCATTTAGGAGTATAAAGACTTGCCGCTTCGGAAAGACACAAACCGCTGGCAATACCCAAATGAGCAACATTATGTTGAAGAATAATAAGCATTATGGTTGATAATGTAACCATCCACAATAATGTATATCCATAAGTTGAGCCTGCTGCAATATTAGAAGCCCAATTACCTGGGTCAATAAACCCAACAGTAACTAAGAGTCCAGGCCCGATATATTTAAGTATTTCTAAACCACCTAATTGAGGTTTATGGTCTTTGCTGTTAAAGTCGTGTAAAAGTTTTTTGAAAAATTTCATCAGTATGTATTAATAGAAATATAAACATATGAACTTAATTTAGGTTAAAAAAAAAGCCCGCATAAAAGCGAGCTTAAATTTTGTAGTATAAAATTATTTGGAATTATAAGCCCATTTTAGCCATATGGCTCCCCAGGTAAAACCTGCACCAAAAGTTGCTAAAATAATATTATCTCCTTTTTTTAATTTATTTTCATATTCCCATAGCAGCAAAGGTAAAGTTGCAGCAGTGGTATTACCATATTTTTGGATATTAATCATTACTTTTTCGGCTGGTAATTCCATGCGTTTGCCTGTTGCATCAATAATACGCATATTTGCCTGATGAGGTGCTAGATATGCTATATCGTCAGCTGTTAAATTGTTTTTTTCCATTAATTCAACAGCAGTGTCAGCCATATTAGAAACTGCTGCTTTAAAAACAGGTTGTCCTTCTTGATAAATATAATGTTCTCGTGCATCAATAGTTGAATGAGAAGCAGGTTTGCATGAACCACCAGCTTTTTGGTGCAAATGAACTCTGCCAGCACCATCAGAACGTAAAATCATATCCATGATACCAATTTCTTCTTCAACGGGTTCGAGCATAACAGCACCAGATCCGTCTCCAAAGATAGGGCAAGTAGCTCTGTCAGTATAATCAACAATTGAAGACATTTTTTCTGCTCCAACTACAATCACTTTTTTATATTGACCAGTTTCTACAAATTTTGAAGCGGTAGCAAGTGCAAACAAAAAACCTGAACAACCAGCATTAAGATCATAGGCAAAAGCATTTTTAATTCCTGCTTTATCGCAAATAATATTTGCTGTAGCAGGAAATTGCATATCAGGTGTAACTGTTGCACAAATCAACAAATCAATATCTTCAGGCGATGTGTAGGTTTTGCTTAATAGCTCTTTTACAGCACCAGCGCCCAAATCACTTGATCCTAAACCTTCTCCCTTTAAAATTCTTCTTTCTTTTATACCAATGCGGGTCATTATCCATTCATCAGTAGTATCTACCATCTTACTTAGTTCCTCATTGTTAAGGATGTATTCAGGAAGGCATGCGCCAACTCCAGTAATGGCTGCTCTAAATTTTGTCATTAATTTTCTTTTTTGATTTTGTTAATCAGGTTGAGCATATTTTGTCATTGCTGCTTTTATTTTTGACGAAAGTTTATTTATAGTAATTTCTTTCGAAAGCAACAACATGTTTTTTATTGCAATGTCGTTAGATATTCCATGACCAATTAGAACCGAAGAATTTATTCCTAAAATAGGACTGCCTCCAAAGTTTTCATAATTAAATCGTTTGAAATAGTCATCTGTCAGATTTCTTTTAACCAATAAGGTGTACATGGCTTCAATTTGCTTTAAAATGATATTGCCAATAAATCCATCGCAGACAAATATATCCACACTGTCTTTGAATAATTCACGGCTTTCAACATTTCCAACAAAATTAAAATCATTGGTATCTTTCATTAGCTGAAAAGTAGCCTGACATTGAAGATTGCCTTTTTCCTCTTCTTCTCCAATATTTAAAAGACCAACTCTAGGGTTTTTTATACCCATTACACTTTTAGCATAAATTGAACCTAATATTGCAAATTGATATAAAACATCAGGTTTGCTGTCGGGATTAGCTCCAATATCAAGCAAAAGACTTAATCCCACATTTTCTTTTGGAATTAAACCAGCTATACTTGGACGAATTACCCCAGGTATGGTATTAACACTATACATAGCACCTACCAAAACAGCTCCAGTATTACCGGCGCTTGAAAATGCATCAATTTTTTTTGCTTTAAGCAATTTAAACCCAATACTAATACTAGAGTTTGGTTTTTGAGTAAATGCTTTAATAGGTTTTTCACCCATCCCAATAGCATCTGGGGCGTGAACAATTTCAAAATCAGACGCATCAGCGTTAAATTCTTTTAATTTGGAATGAATAATCTGTTCATCTCCAATTAAAACAATTTTATCTGATTTGTCAATTTCTTTAAGGGCTAAGATTGCTCCTGCTATAGTTGCATCAGGAGCATAATCTCCACCCATTATGTCTAATCCGATTCTCATTAACTCTTTTTTTAGTTAAAGAAACAGTTAGTAAAAATATTATGCGTTTGCTTGTTTTTCAATAGCAAGTTTACCTTTATAGTATCCGCATTCTGGACATACTCTGTGGTATAATACTGGTTGTCCGCAATTTGAACAAACTGCTGTTGTAGGAGCTACAGCTTTATCATGAGTTCTTCTGGTTGCTGTTCTCTGTTTTGAAAATCTATGTTTAGGATGTGGCATATAGTATTATTTTTTTAAATGTTATTACTTAATTGTCTGATATTAAATCTTTCAAGCTTCCCCAACGTGGGTCGGTTTCAGGCTCTGAAAGGTTTTTTAATTTCTTTATTATTTCAGGATTGCAATCACTATTTCCGTTTTCATCTTCCTGATGTACCATTCTAATTGGCAACATAAGAATTATAAAATCATAGAGATATGAAGATAAATCAATTTGATGTTCATGTTCATGAAGAACAATTACATCTTCATTTTCTTCTTCAAATGCTTCCCCGAATTTTACAATCAGTCTTTCATTTCCATCTATCGGAAAATCGAAGTTATCAAGACATCTGTCGCACATTACATTGATACTTCCTCTTATTTCAAAGTCAAGTACCAGCATTCTTTCCTGTTTGTCGAGGCTAAGTTCTACATCTATTGAGGCTTGCCCAATTTCTGTATTGTCAAACTCTGCAAAAAAATCATTACCGATTTTGTATTGATAATTATGCAAGCCTAATCCTAAGCCGCTGAAATGCAATATGTAATGCTTTAATATGTCCAAAACTGATAGTTTTTTTTCAAGGGGGCAAAATTACAAATTATATTGTTATCAACAAAGAATTGTTAATCTAATTTTGTTAAAAAAGAATAAATATTTGATTTTGATGATTTTATACATAAAAAGATTTTTTTCTATTTATTCTCAGTTTCTTTATCCAAATAATTTTGTAAATACTTGTTCTACATTTGATACTGCAATTACCTCGATATTGTATTTCATTTTCTCTAAACCTTTTGTGTTGTATTTAGAAATAAATATTCTTCCAAAACCTAGTTTGTCTGCTTCTGCAATTCGTTGATCTATCCGGTTTACGGGTCTAATTTCTCCTGAAAGTCCTACTTCAGCAGCAAAACAATCTTTAGGGTCTATTGCAATATCTTCGTTTGAAGATAATATTGCACAAACAACAGCTAAATCAATTGCAGGGTCATCAACCCTAATACCTCCGGCTATATTCAGAAAAACATCTTTTATGCCTAAACGGAAGCCATGTCGTTTTTCAAGAACAGCCAACAACATTCCCAACCTTTTGGTTTCAAAACCTGTTGCAGAACGCTGTGGTGTGCCATATGCAGCAGAACTAACCAAAGCTTGAGTTTCAATCAACATAGGTCTTAATCCTTCAATTGTAGCCGAAATAGCTGTGCCGCTCAAATTTTCGTCTCTTTGTGATAGCAAAATTTCTGAAGGATTGGAAACCTCCCTTAATCCATTGCCTTGCATTTCATAAATACCTAATTCAGAAGTTGAACCAAAACGATTTTTTACAGAACGCAATATACGGTAGCCATAGTTTCTGTCGCCTTCAAACTGCAATACAGTATCAACCATATGCTCAAGCAGTTTTGGTCCAGCCAAATTGCCATCTTTGGTAATATGACCTATTAAAAAAACCGGAGTACCACTTTGTTTTGCAAATTTCTGAAGTTCGGCGGCACATTCTTTTATCTGTGAAATACTACCTGCTGACGAATCGATGATATTTGTTTGTAATGTTTGAATAGAGTCAATTATTAATAAATCAGGTGTAATTTCAGCTATTTGTTGAAAAATATTTTGTGTGGAAGTTTCGGTTAGAATATAGCACTGATTGGTTTTGGTTGAAATTCTTTCGGCACGCATTTTTATTTGTTGCTCACTTTCTTCACCGCTCACATACAATACTTTGCAGTTTATAATATCTAAAGCAACCTGAAGCATTAGTGTTGATTTTCCAATGCCTGGTTCGCCACCAACTAAGATTAACGAGCCGGGAACTAAACCTCCGCCTAAAACTCTGTTTAATTCATTATTTTGAGTATCAATTCGTAAATCTTGATTGTAATCAATTTCGCTAATAAGTTTTGGTTTGCTTTGTCTTTTTTCTGCTTGTCGATTCCATTTCTGTTCTTTATCACGTTCTACAACTTCTTCGTCATAAGTATTCCATTCGCCGCAGGAAGGACATTTACCAATCCATTTGAGAGACTGAGCACCACAATTTCGACAAAAAAATACAGTTTTTGTTTTAGACATTTTTTTATTATTTCTTAAAAGATTTCAAAGTTAGAAATTATCTTTTAGATGTAAACGAATAAAATGAAATTTGGTCTTATAATTTATTTTGGTTTAATATTTTTTGCTCGATAGAAGTGGTTGAAAAACCTTCGACCAAATCAATCGTTTTTACAATACCACCTTTGGCTGTAAGTATATCATAACCAACAATTTCTTCGGGTTTATAATCGCTTCCTTTTATCAGAATATCGGGTTGAATCATTTTGATAAGTTCGTAAGGTGTGTCTTCTTCAAAAATTACAACTGCACTCACAAAACCCATTGAAGCTATTAGTAAAGCTCTGGCATTCTGATTGTTGATAGGTCGGTGAGCTCCTTTTAGTCTTCGGACAGAATCGTCAGAATTTAAGCCGATTAAAAGAATATCACCTTCGGAAGCTGCTTTGGAAAGATATTCAACATGACCAGCATGTAAAATATCAAAACATCCGTTAGTAAAAACAATTTTTAAGCCTTTGAAATGCCAATATGCTAATTTTTTTTCAAGATCACTTTTTTGAAGTATTTTGCTATTAATTATATCAAACTGAGACATGATTTTGTTTTTTTATGAGTGGTAAAATAGCTAAAGAAATTAGACCTGACAATATAATTAGAGCAGTTTGAGACGACCATGCAATCCAGCCTAAGGCATAACCTGTTGTTTTTGCAATTGAGAATATCATTAGCGTTTGAGAAATAATAACAGGATAAATTCCAATACCTCCTGGTACTAGCATAATGCCAAACGAGCCTAAAACTAAAGCAGATAAAGCTACATTTAAACCTAATGGAGCAGTTTGGCTGAAGCAGAAGAAAATCAACCAAGTCATTAGGAAATAATTAAGCCATATAAACAATGAATGAAATATAAACCAATAGGGTTTATCAATTTTTGATAAGGATTTAATACCTTCAACAAAACCCATTATAAATACCAATGTTTTTAGGTAAATATTTGATTTTGTAATCTTTGATTTAAAGATAAAAAACAATAAAACCATTATTATAATAACAGATAGAAAAGCAAACGATATAAAACCTGTAAAATTAATATTTGTAAATTTATTAGAAAATTTCAATAGGAGATTGTCATATAAATAATCTTTCAGGTTGTTGAATTCAATTACTAATGTAAACAAAAATAGTAAAAAAAAGATAATAATATCTACTGTCCTTTCGGTAATTACAGTGCCGAATGATTTACTTACTGGAATTTTATCGTATTTATGTAAGATTCCGCAACGCATTACTTCACCCAAACGTGGAAATGCCAAATTTGCAAAATATCCTATCATAACTGCTGCAAAAGTAACACTTAGTTTTGGTTTATAACCCATTGGTTTTAAAAGCATACGCCATCTAATAGCTCTGCTAAGATGGCTTAAGATGCCAGGTATTATGGCAAGAATAACCCATAAATAGTTTGCCGATTGGAATGATTGTGAAATTTCAAGTTTTTCAGAAATAGATAATTTACGTTGAAACCACCAAATGAAAAAAAAACCTAAACTCAGAAAAAAAACGAATTTCAGAAATAATATTATCTTTCTTTTCATTTGTTACTGTTTTTATTATTTATATGTATTGAGTTTGGTTGAAAAACTCCACATAGGGATAGTTTTTATGATTGGTTTCAATAATTTGCATTTGTATATGAGATTATAAAATAAATTTATAGCAGCTAGCAATATTAAACAAGTTTATTGTTTTGTGGAAAAATAATACTAGGTGAAAACTGTTTTGCTTCTTCAAAATCCATGGTAGCATAAGAAACAATGATAACCAAATCGCCAATTGCAACTTTACGTGCAGCGGCACCATTAATGCCAATTACTCCTGAATTTCTTTCCCCTTTTATTACATAAGTATCAAAGCGTTCGCCATTATTTATATTGTAAATATGAACTCTTTCATTCTCAATTAAATTAACGGCATCCATCATAGCTTCATCTATGGTAATACTCCCAATATAATTGATATCGGCTACTGTTATTATAGCTCTATGAATTTTTGATTTTAGTACTTCTATTTGCATGATGCTGCAAAATTAATGATTTTTGATATTATAAACACAAAAATATCTTTGTTGTTTTATAAGTTTAATTCTTAAATCTTTGTTTTTCATAAAAATAACATAAAAAAATTATTATGCATTTTTTAAAAAAAGTATAAATTTGCTCAAAAATTATTTTAGATGGATTCTAAAATGGAAGTTTAACGAAGAAAAATCAATTTTTAGAAATCCCATTTAGATTTTAAAAGCAATAGCTTGTAGCTTGATATTTAAGGTTTAAGCTTTTCGTTTTCTTTATGCCGTTTAGCATCTCTAATACTTTTCTTTTCCAGATTCTTAAGTAATGCATCGGTTAAGTCAACATTTGTTTGGTTAGCAATACAAATTAGCACAAAAAGCACATCAGCCAGTTCATCATCTAGTTGCTTACTCTCATCTGTTTTTTTAAATGATTGTTCTCCATATTTTCTTGCAATAATTCGAGCAACTTCACCTACTTCTTCTGTAAGAATTGCCATATTAGTAAGTTCGTTAAAATAACGCACTCCGGTTGTTGAAATCCATTTGTCAATAATTTCTTGAGCTTGTTTTAAAGTTATTTCCTGCATATTATTATATTTTTAATCCATATCCCAAACCAAATCTGAATAA
>CAZWRD010000012.1:31670-37883 GCA_964636105.1 uncultured Bacteroides sp. | reverse complement strand
TGAATATTCACTTTTTTATCATCAATATTTTTTAACTGAATAAAGTCTTTTGCTGGGTTTGGATACAATTCTATTTCATCCTTTTTATTATTTTCGTTTACTTCAGTATTATTTTTTTCAATAATAAAATAAATAGCATTTGTAAGTGCAATATCATTCCATTCGCCAACAATGCCTAACATGGTAGTTCCTAGAGGCCAACCTGCCAATGCAATAGCTGCTGCATCTTGCTGGCTGCCATAATCATCGGGCTCATTTATGGTTCCTGTAGATTTCCCACCCCAGTTTACGAAGGCATTGTTTACAGCAGTACCTCCACCGGCTCCCGCAGCACCTTGTCCGCTCCAAAATGCAGTTCCTGCATTGGTATTAATGCCATCCCATTTCCAATTGCCTTCGGTAAATTTATCTGTAGCACCTATCCATATATATGCTGTACCTCCGCCATCCATTACCTGAGTATAAGTTGAGGATATTCCAGCTGATTGTATCTGACTGTAAATATAAGTTTGCTCAGCTTGATTGTTTATCTCAACAAGATATCCGCCTCTTTCAACTGCACAAGCTGCAGCATTTGTCCAGTTTTTCATTTCTTTTACAATTTCATAACTATGCCCATTATAAGTAAAAGTATAAATATTGGCAGTTTGAGCACATTGTGCTGATAATTTTACAAATGGCATAATCATTAATGCCAAGATAATAAATAGATTTTTTTTCATTTGTTTGTTTGTTTTGATTACTGTTAAATTTGATTTAATAATATAGACATTTTTATTTAAAATATAGTTGCCTATTATTATTTAAATAATGGGGTTAATATTAAGATATAATATTTGTTAATTTATAAGCTCTGAATATTCCTATCTTATTCTTTCCAGTCTTTTACAGCATTATTATAGTCATTTGTGTATCCGAAATGTGCTGTAAAAATATATTCTACATTCTGTAATTTTGTAATCTTTGAAATAGACTTTGTTGCCAATTCATGATCCAAATCAAAAAAATTTATTGATTTACCAATTTTACCACCATTTAAACTTAAAATATCACCAGTAAATAAATATTTTTCATTTACTTGCAAGCATATAGAGCCAGTGGTATGTCCTTCCGTCAAAATAGTAAATGAGTTTTCGTTTCCAATTTTCAATGTTTGTTTGTCGTCGAGTAAAATGTAATCATTTCTACTGATTTTGTTATTTACACCAGGTATTTTTTGTGCTTCCCCATTAAGCATTTTGATTTCCTGTTTAGATATGTAAAGCTTTGCATTTTTAAACAACGGAATTCCTGCTACATGATCCATATCAGAATGTGTAAGTATAACTGCAACTACAGAATCGGGGTTGATATTCAACTTCTTGAGTTCAACAGCTATGACATCAATATCTTTTCCTGCATCAATGGCAATATACTTGCCTCCATCTTGCAAGAGATACATATTTACAAATTCATCTTTGACAGCGAAAATATTATCAACAATTTTTCCTGTTTCTGTAGGGTGCATTTTTTTGGTTTCAGAATTGAACTTATATAAGAAACCACCTACAATTATTATAATTAATAGAAATAGTATTCCAATTCCATAAAGTGTAATTTTTAATTTTTTGTTCATTGTCTTTGTCGTTTTTAATATTATATGGCAAAATTACAATGTCAAAGAAATTAAAACGATAACAAAAGATAAGAAATTTAGCAGCTTACTTTTTCTTTGCAACCCGATTTCTTATTCTACTTAATGAAACCGGAGTTACACCTATAAATGATGCTATTTGGTGTTGTGGAATTCGTTGTAGTAATTCTGGTCTTTCTTTTAAAAGTGTTAAATATCGTTCTTCCGGACTATTCAGAAGATAGGAAATAAACAAATCGTGCAATAAAACAAATCTTTGTTCAATAGCTTTTCTAATAAATTCATTCATTTTCGGAAATACTTTATACAAAGTCTCTTGTGCTTCATGTGTAAGAACCAATACATCACAATCTTCTAATGTTTCAATAGCTACTTTACTTGGTTTTCTTGAAAGAAAACTGTCATAAGAACCTGCAAACATATTTTCAGTAAAAAAGTATGTTGAAAGTTCTTCTCCGTCCTTTTCACAATACAATCTTATGCAACCATTTACAATAAAATAGACTTCGTTTGCCGTTTTTCCTACATGAAGAAGTGTAGCTTTTTTCTTATAGCTTCTGGCATCAAAATATTTTAAAACAATCTCTAAATCATCATCAGAAAAACCTGTAATTTGTTTAAAAGATAAAATATTATTTTCGTTTCTCATATTATTGTTTTATTGTTTTCATTTGTTTGTTTTTGTAAATTAATTAATATTAAAAGACAATTTCCCAATTAAAAATGTCGTCTCATTTTAAAAAAAAATAGTATTCAATAGTTTTTTTGTTATTAACTGTATTTCATTAAATTGATATACTTCAAACCTAAAGTTTTTTAATATTTGTTAGATTTGTTGTCTTTATTTGATAATTTAGACATTTGCCTTTAAATCCCTTTTAAATTAGATATAAAATGAATTTTTATACATCATAAAAACTGCAAGAATTTTTATTAGAGCTTTATTATTAGAAAGATATAGGTTTTTGTCGGTATTTATTTTTTTTATAAAAATTCGTGGACAATAAAAATTATTGGCAGATTTAAAGATACTTATTAAATAATTTATTGTTAATTTTATAGCAGCTCCTCGATTTTTAAAATGATTAATAGACAGAAGTATCATATAAATCTTTTTATAAAAAAATGGATAAATACTAAATTACTAAAACCAAATCATAAATCATAGTACATCGTAAACCAAAATTACCTATCTTTGTTTATCAAATAAAATCAAATTTACAATGGCAAAAAAATCTACTGCAACAGCTATTCTGCAATTATCAAAAGAAGAAATATTAAACGACTATCGCATTGCAAACGAAAGCCGTCAGGTTAGTCTCTTGGGTCGCAAAGAAGTACTGGGAGGCAAAGCCAAATTTGGAATCTTTGGCGATGGTAAGGAAATCCCTCAGTTGGCTATGGCTAAAGCTTTCCGAAATGGCGACTGGCGTTCGGGCTATTACCGCGACCAAACCTTTATGCTAGCTACCGGAATGTTTACTTTAGAAGAATTTTTTGCACAGTTATACGGCGATACTGATCTAAATGCAACACCTTCAAATGGTGGTAGATTAATGAACAATCATTTTGCTTCACGTTCACTTGACGAAAATGGTAATTGGAAAAACCTGATGAATCAGAAAAACTCATCAGCCGATATTTCACCCACAGCAGGTCAAATGCCGCGTTTGTTGGGATTAGCTTTGGCATCTAAGGTATTCCGCAACGAAAAAGATTTAAAAGATGTTGAGAATTTTACTAATAAAGGCAACGAAGTAGCATTCGGTACCATTGGCGATGCTAGCACTTCCGAAGGGCATTTCTTTGAAACTATAAATGCTGCTGGTGTAATGCAAGTGCCAATGGCAATGTCGGTTTGGGATGATGGCTGGGGCATTTCTGTTCCTAACAAATACCAAACTACCAAACAAAATATTTCGGAAGTTTTAAAAGGTTTCGAAAGAGACGAAAAAGGGGATGGCTTTTTGATTTATCGTGCCAAAGGTTGGGACTATCCCGAACTTTGCCGCATCTATCAAGAAGGTGTTGAAAAATGTCGTACTGAACATATTCCGGTTTTGTTTCATATAAATGAGTTAACCCAACCGCAAGGGCACTCTACTTCTGGCTCTCACGAGCGTTATAAATCAAAAGAACGCTTAGCTTGGGAAGCCGAATGGGATTGTATAAAAAAGATGCGTGAGTGGATATTAACCGAAAATATAGCTTCCGATGAAGAACTTAATGAAATAGAACTTCAAGCTGTAAATCGTGCCAAAGAAGCTCGCAAAAATGCATGGAACAACTACATGAACCCATTGAAAAAGAAGCGTGATGAGTTTCTTGAATTATGCAATATAACCACTTGTCATTGTGCAAAAACCGATAAAATTGCCCGCATTAAGCAAGATTTGAAGTTTATTGGAGAGCCTATCAGAAAAGATATTGTTTCATCTGCACGGAAAATATTACGATTGATATGCGATCAGTGTAGCAATCCGGCTAATTCATTAAAAATAAATGTAACCGAATGGTTGGCAAACGAAATGAAAGACGGAGCCGACCGATATAGTGCACATCTTTATAGCGAAAGCGAACGCAGTGCACTTAAAATTAAAGAGATAAAACCCATTTATTCCGAAACATCGCCCATCATAACCGGACGCGAGGTTTTAAATAAAAACTATGATTATGTGTTTTCTAACAATCCATTGGCATTGGTATTTGGCGAAGATGTAGGAAAAATAGGCGGAGTAAATCAAACACTCGAAGGTATGCAGGCAAAGTATGGCGAAAACCGTGTTTTCGATACCGGTATCCGCGAAGCTACTATTATAGGGCAAGGGATAGGTCTTGCTTTGCGTGGTTTACGTCCCATTGCCGAAATACAATATTTCGATTATCTTTTATATGGATTGCAAACCATGAGCGACGATTTGGCAACCATGCAATATCGTACCCGCGGTGGTCAAAAAGCACCTTTGATTATTAGCACCCGTGGCCATCGTTTGGAAGGAATCTGGCATTCTGGTTCGCCGCTAAGCATGGTTATCAATTCAATAAGAGGAGTTCATGTTTTAGTACCCCGCAATATGACCATCGCATCAGGTTTTTACAATACCTTACTTGCGTCAGACGATCCCGCTTTGATTATTGAGCCATTGAACGGATATCGTTTAAAAGAGAAATTGCCCGATAATATTGGCGAATATCGCATTCCATTAGGTGTGCCTGATATTTTGCATGAGGGCGAAGATATCACCATAGTAACATATGGTTCTTGTGTTCGCATTGCCGAAGATGCTGTGGAACAGCTTAAAGAATATAATATTTCGTGCGAACTGATTGATGTGCAGAGTTTGTTGCCTTTTGATGTAAACAGCATTATTGTTGAATCTTTAAAAAAGACCAATAAAATATTGTTTTTCGACGAAGACGTACCAGGCGGAGCTACTGCTTATATGATGAAAAAAGTATTGGAAGATCAAAAAGGATATTTCTATCTCGATGCTGAACCACGAACCATTTCGGGTAGAGAACACCGTGCAGCTTATGGAACAGATGGCGATTACTATTCTAATCCAAATGCCGAAGATGTATTTGATGCCGTTTACAACATCATGCACGAATTTAATCCAACAAAATATCCAAAAATTTTTTAATAAAATTGGCTGTATAGCACAATAAATTAAATAATATTACCGTATCTTTGTTTTGATTTTTAAATTAGAATAAAGATGCGGTTTTTTATTAGAATTACAGTTGTTTCGCTATTACTAGCATGCATTGTTTTTGCATGTAAAAAAGAAGAAGATAAAGCCTTGATAATTACAGGAAGAATTATTGATGGCAATCAAAATAAAGCAGTTACAGATGCCGAAGTTACATTTTGGGTAAGCCGCATGCAAAATGGCACCTACAATCCCGATTTAATAGAACTTTCAAAAGTAAATACAGATGCATCAGGTAATTATAGTTTTAATATAACAAAAGAAAAAGATGCAGCTTATCGAATTACCATTGATAAAGCTAATTATTATAGTCAATTGATTGATATTAATGCAGATGATTTGCCGGCAGGTAATCATGTTTTAAACTATAACATTTTGCCCGTAGCCTATTTTAAGTTGCATGTAAAAAACGTTAATTCATTCGATGTTACCGATTTAATATTATATAACATTAATGGGAATCATCCTTCTTTAGCCAATTGTTGCAATAATGGAAGTAATTCTGGGTTGGGTTATAGTTTCGATAAAACACAAATATGCAAAACGTATGGAGCACAAAATATTAAAGTAGAATGGACTGTAAAGAGAAACGGATTTTCTACAAGTTTTGATTCAACAATTTATTGTATTCCTTTCGATACTACAACATTTAATTTAAATTATTAATCATGAAGAATTTAATACTATTGTTTGTCTTTTTATTTTTATTAAAAACAACTTTTAGTCAAGCAGTTGATAATAAAAAACAAATATCGAAAAAAGAAAAATCAGAATTCAATTTAGACGATAATAAAAATTGGAAATTGATAAATAAAGGTGATTTATATGGATTTATTAATTCAAAAGGTATAGAAGTGGTTAAACCAC
>CAZWRD010000012.1:11431-31570 GCA_964636105.1 uncultured Bacteroides sp. | reverse complement strand
CACAATATGTTTCAATTGGTAAGTTTGGTGAATACAAACCCGATTGGGCATTGGTACAAAAAGGTGATTTATATGGATTTATTAATTCAAAAGGTATAGAAGTGGTTAAACCACAATATGTTTCAATTGGTAAGTTTGGTGAATACAAACCCGATTGGGCATTGGTGCAAAAAGGTGATTTATATGGATTTATTAATAATCAAGGAATTGAAGTTGTAAAACCCAAATTTACTTCAATTGAAAATATTAAAGAATAAAAAATTAATGGAATTTTTACCAAAATTAGAAATAAGATAATAATTAGAAAGTTATTTTAGCAAATATAACTAATTGTTGAGCTTGTAGAACCGGTAGTTGAGCTTTTCAAAACTTAGGTTGGGCTCATCAGATTTTTTAGTTTTAGCTAAAACAACCGATTTTAATGAATATTTGAATATAGTATCATAACTTTACAAAAGATTAGAATAAAATTATTAATTTTGCAACAAAATAAATCGATACGATGGATGAGAATTTTGATGATTTTAACGAATCAGAAATCAACGACTTAGTAGATAAATTTGAAGAAAAAATAAAAAGCAGACAATCTTTCTTTTTTGATGTTGAAGAATATGAAATCCTTATAGATTATTATATTGAAAACGATAATGTTGAAAAAGCTGATATTCTTTTAAAGAATGCAGTAGCTCAACATCCCAACTCTGTAACTTTACTACTTAAAAAAGCTCAGGTTTATGTTTATTCAGATCAACCCGATTTGGCTTTGGATTTGTTGAATAAACTCGAAAAAATGGAACCAGAAAATTCAGATGTTTTTTTTGCAAAAGGTGCTATTTATAGTCAATTGCAACGCTCAGAAAAAGCAATTGAAGAATACCAGAAAGCCATATCCAAATCAGAAGCTCTCGACGAAGTATATATGAACATTGCCTTTGAATACGAACATCTTAATAATTATATCAAATCAATTGAATATTTCCGGAAAGCAATAGAAATCAATTCAGAGAATGATATGGTTTTGTACGAACTGTCATTTTGTTATGAACAAGCCGCATTATTGAATGATGGAATTTTGTTTTTTATTGAGTTTCTCGATAACAATCCTTACAACCGAACTGCTTGGTCCGTTTTAGGTAGTACTTATAATGCTGATAAACAAATTGAAAAAGCAATTGAATGTTTTGATTATGCCATTGCCATTGATGATAAAGATTCTGCTGCTTATTATCAGAAAGCAACTGTTTATTATTCCAATCAGCAATATTCCAAAGCAATAGAGATTTATCAGGAGATTTTAGACCTGAAACTTGAATATTTTATGGCCACACCTTATTTTTTTATTGGTGAATGCTATGAGAAGATGGAAGAATATGAAACAGCTTTGGGTTATTACACAGAATCTATAAGAATTGATGACAATAATCCGGATGCATGGGTAGGTAGAGGAATTTGCCATTTCGAATTAAAGATGATAAACGAAGCTCTATTGGATGTTAAAAAAGGAATTTCTATATCAGATCCTGATAGTGTTTCTGATTATAAGCTTATTATGGCTGAAATGCTTTATAAAGAAAATTTAGAAGGCGATTTGGAGTTATATAAAGAAATTGTAGAAGAACATCCTGATAATTCCGATGCATGGCTCGATTATTCCGATGCACTCAGAGATCGTGATTGTTTGAATGAAGCTATTGGAATATTGGTAGTTGCTGCAAAAACGTATCCCGATAAAGTTGAGTTTTATTATCGTCTGGCTGCTTTGCTTTTGTTGAATGGAGAAACAAATCATGCTTTTCAGGTTTTAACCACTGCTATTAGCAAAGATGAATTAAAGAAAAACATGCAGGAGTTTTATGGTTATATCAATGAATTAGAATTAGATGAACGCTTTCTTGATATTATAGAACAGTTTAAAAGAGATATTGATAATCAAAAATCAGAATAAAATGAGAGTAGAATTGCCTTTTATGCCCCAAAGAAGCAGCAAACCACGTAATAATGGATTGGCTATGGTTATGGATAAAGGATTAAGTGTTAGAGAAGCTGAAGATTTGGTTAGCACTGCTGGGCATTTAATTGATTATGTTAAGTTAGGTTTTGGTACTTCATTATTTACCAATAATCTAGAAAAAAAAATAGAGGTATATCAAAACAATGATATTAATGTTTATTTAGGTGGTACTTTGTTCGAAGCTTTTGTTATCAGAAATCAATTTGATGAATATCGTAAATTTATTTCATCATTAAATATAACTATGGTTGAAATTTCTGATGGTTCTATGAAAATGGATCATCAGCATAAATGTAATTATATCAGTAAATTAGCTGAGGATCATCTGGTAATTTCCGAAGTTGGCTCCAAAGAGGCTGGAGTTGTAATTACTCACAATCGCTGGATAGAAATGATGCAGAATGAATTAGCAGCAGGTTCTCAAAGAGTAATTGCCGAAGCTCGTGAAAGTGGCACTGTAGGTATATATGATGCTAAGGGAAATGCAGATATTGAGCTGATAAATGATATTTTAGCAAATGTAGCTATTGATAAAATTATTTGGGAAGCACCTTTAAAATCTCAACAAGTTTGGTTTATCAAGCATTTTGGTGCCAATGTAAATCTGGGAAATATTGCTCCAAGCGAAGTTATTGCCTTGGAAACCCTGCGTATGGGCTTACGTGGCGATACTTTTCTCCAATTTTTACCTGATTCTTTAAAATAAAAAGAATGAAACTTTACGGTTTAATCGGTAAGCCATTAACGCATTCATTTTCTAAAATTTATTTTCAACATAAATTTGAAAGAGAATTTTTAAATGATGTTGATTTTAAGCTATTTAATTTAGATACTATTGAGGATTTAAACAAATTATTGCATTCAGAGCCTGATTTAATTGGGTTTAGTGTTACCATTCCTTATAAAGAACAAATTATTAAATATTTAGATGAATTAAGTGAAGAAGTTAATCTAATTGGAGCTGTTAATTCTGTAAAAATAATCAGAGTAAATAATCAGATAAAATTAAAAGGGTTCAATACAGATATTATTGGTTTTGAGTCTAGTGTTGAAAAATTAAATATAAAAGCAAAAAACTTAAAAGCTTTGGTTCTAGGTAGTGGGGGAGCTTCTAAAGCAGTGTGCTTTGTGTTGAAAAAGCTGAAAATTCCATTTGTGGTTGTAAGCAGAAATCCTGATTTTGATCAATTCTCGTATAATGATTTAACTTCTGATGTTATAAAAAATCATTTACTTGTTATCAATACAACTCCACTTGGCATGTTTCCGAATATTGATGATTGTCCGCAAATACCTTATCTTTCAGTTACTTCTTCTCATTATTTTATTGATTTAACTTATAATCCGCCCATTACCACTTTTTTAAGAAAAGCAAAGGAAAGAGATGCGATAATTATGAATGGAATGCATATGCTTGAAAAACAGGCAGAAGCTTCATGGGTTATTTGGAATTTGTAATATTATATTCTTATTGTTTATTGCTAAAAAATTTAGTAAATTATTCATTTTAACATTTGTTTAGAATGTTTTATATTTTAAAATTACTATGTTTGCCAATAAAAATTTAAGTTTCATAATATGTCAGTTTTATTAGAATTTGCAATGTTTCCTACAGATAAAGGAATAAGTGTTAGCGATTATGTTGCACGAATTATCAAAAATCTTGAAACTTCTGGATATAATTATCAATTAACTCCAATGGGAACAATTATTGAAACAGAAACCATTGAACAAGCTCTTGATATAGTGAAAGATTCATATTATTTGCTCGAAAAGGATTGTAACAGGGTTTATTCTTCTTTAAAATTTGATATACGTAGTGGTCAGGATGATAGGATGTTAAAGAAAATGGAATCTATTAAAGCAAAATTATAACTAAATTTTTCAAAAAAATTTAGGATTATACAACCATACTAATAAAACAATTGTCTAAAAAGGCGTGAATATTAATTTAAAAAATCATAAAACAATGAAAAAAAGCGTATTAATAATTGTATTGCTAGCACTAATTAGCAATTTGGGTTTTTCAGGAAATCCTTCAGTAAGCAATCAAGCTCAAAAGCCAAAAACTTGGACTTTATTATTAGAAAAAAGTGGAATACAGGTTTTTTATAAATATGCTGATTGCAATGATGTGAAAAATGGTATATTTCAAGAAATGGCTTATTTAAAAATAGTGAATACTACCAATTTGAATGTAACTCTAGATTGGGATTTAAAACGTTGGTTAAACGATAAATGTGTAAATTGTGAAAGCAATAATCCCGAACATCATTTTAGTTTTAAACTCAATGCAGGAGAAACTAAATCTGGAAGTTGCGAAAATAGATTTGAATTAAGAGAATTAAGTGTGTTTTCGAAATTTTTGAACATGGATAACAAAGCTATATTAACTAAGTTTTCTTTGGATAATTTTATAGTTAAACCATTATAATCAAATAATATGATTAAAATTACAAGAAAAATATTTTTAGTGATTATTGCTGTTTTTTTAGTTAATACAATAAAATCGCAATGTGTCATAAATGCTACTGCTACCTTAAATTCGGTACCTTTTGCTGATACTGTAAAAATTTGTTTAGGGCAAAATGTTGAATTACAATCTCAAGGCACATGTGCATTTTTGATGAATAATGATTTTAATAATCAAACTTTAGGAAATGGTTGGTCGAGTACCTTGGCTAATCCTGTATTTAATAATCCATGTCAATGTCCGTTTTCTGGGGGTCAACCACCTGGAGCATGTGCTGGAATTCCTGGTCAGTTAGGACCAAATGGTGCATATGCTTGGGTTGGAACTACTTCTTCTAATGAAAGAACCTTAATAACTCAAAGTTATGATTTAACTCCCTTTATTGCAACTGGTGGATGCAAAATTAAATTTTGGATGATGTTTGGTATTACTCCAAATGCTGGTTCTTGTGAAGATCCTGACGAAGCAGCTGAAGGTGTTCATTTACAGTATTCTGTAAATAATGGAACAACATGGACTGATTTTCCTGGACCAAATACTAATCCAGTTGGAAATTTGTCTCCTACTCCTCCTTTTAATACCATAACTACTGGAAGTGGAGGCTATTGGGCACCTTCTAGTGCTCTTGCTGCACAAATGCAAAGTACAGTTTATTTTTGGAATCGTTATCAGGTAAATTTACCTAACAATATTTACACCAATAATACAAAGTTCAGATGGGCTCAGTTAGCCACTTCTTCTACAGGTTATGATGCTTGGGGTATTGATGAAGTTGAAATTGTATGTAATGCAGCTCAAAATACCACTGTAAATTGGACAACTTCTTCTGGAAGTTATGTTGGCAATGGGTTTAATCTTCAAGTTACTCCAGCTCAAAGCGATTGGTATATTGTTACCATAAAAGATACTTCAGTAACACCTGCAATTTTTGCATATGATTCAATTTATATTCAGGTATTCCCTAATCCTACTTCTAACTTTACAGTTGTTTCACCTATTTGTTCTAAATATTCTTCAAAAATTACTTTTACAGGAACTGCTTCAAATCAAGCTGTTTACAATTGGACTTTTAATGGTGATATTTTTGCTACAATTGGTACAGGCAACGGTCCATATGATATTACCTGGAATGCTCCAGTTGTAGGTACCGATTCTTCTATCAATACAATAAGTCTTGTAGTGGTTGATAATAATAATTGTACATCACCTATAACTGATTTAGATGTTATCGTTTATAAATCACCTGAATTAAGCTTTACTTTAACTCCTGCCAATCCAGCTGGATGTCAACCTGTTGATGTTTCATTTCAGAATGAATCTGAACCAGGAAATATTACGAAAACACTTTTGTGGAATTTTGGTGATGGCTCCACTTCAAGTGATGTAAGTCCTTCACATACATATACTGCTGCAGGTGTATTTAATATTTCTTTATTTTTAGAGACTTTATACGGATGTAAAGATTCTACAACCGTTAGTAATGCTGTAGCTTCTTATCCTCAGCCCGTTGCAGGATTTTTGGTGTCGCCTGATTTAGCTCCTAAAAATAATGCACATTTCAATTTCGGAAATACTTCTACAAATTCAACTATTTATTATTGGGATTTTGGCGATGGACTTAGTAGTACATTATCTGATCCAACTCATGATTATTTTGAGGCTCAGGAATATACTATTTGGCTATATGTAAATACAATATGGGGTTGTAAAGATTCTATTTCTAAAACAGTTAGAGTAGTCGAAGATTCTTTGGTATTTCCTAATATAATTACCCCAAATGGTGATGGAATAAATGATTATTTTGATGTTACAAATTTAACTCCTGAGAGTTATCCAAAAAACACCTTGGTAATTTTTAATCGTTGGGGTAAAAAAGTTTATATAAAAGAGAATTATTATCCTGTTGTTGATAAATGGGATGGTAATGGTTTACCTGAAGGTACTTATTATTATATTTTGCAATATGAGGGATATATCCGAAAAGGTGAATTTAAAGGATCACTTACAATATTACGATAATTTTTAATTTTTAATTGAAGCCTGCAAATTTTTATTTAAATTTGCAGGCTTTAATTATTAAACTCTTTAAAAATCAGTTTTATGAAGAATAATTTATTTCAAAAAGGTTTCTTGATTACAATTTTAGTGGGATTGTTTTCTTTAGTTTCTGTTTCTCAGATTATTATTACGCCAGGAACAGGAATAACTCCTACACAATTAGTGCAAAATATATTGGTTGGTAATGGTGTTACGGTGAGTAATGTTACATTTAATGGACAAGCAGGACCGACTGCATCAAATCAAATTGGTTCTTTTGTTTCAACAGGTATTACAAATTTAGGTTTTCCTAGCGGACTTTTACTTTCTTCTGGTGGAGTTAGTGGAATGGTCGGTCCTAATAATTCAGGAGGCTTAACTTCAACAATTACAGGGACATCTTTATTAAATGATCCTCAGTTACAATCATTGGTACCTGGTGCAACTTTAAATGATTGTGCAGTTCTTGAGTTTGATTTTATACCTATTTCTGATACCATAAAATTTAGATTTGTATTTGGTTCTGAAGAGTACATGGAATTTGTAAATACAAGTTATAATGATGTTTTTGGTTTTTTTATTTCTGGTGCAAATCCAAACGGGCCTGCCTATGTTAATAAAAATATAGCATTAATACCTAATACTACAATGCCAATTACAATTGATAATGTAAATGCAAATGTTAACGCACAATATTATATTACTAACCCATCAACAGGTTCAATTCAATTTGATGGGTTTACTGTAGTTTTAACTGCCAAAATAAAGGTGGTTCCATGTACACAATATCATTTAAAATTGGCTGTTGCAGATAGAGGTGATGCAAGCCTTGATTCAGGTGTTTTTCTTGAAGCTAATAGTTTATCAAGTAATGCCGTTAGTGTAAATACAACATATACTAATATTTCGGCAATTCCTAAAGCAATTGAATGTTGCAACAATGCTAAAATCGAATTTAAAATACCTCAGGCTAAAAGTGATACTTCATGGTTTCCTTTGGTAATTTCCGGTTCTGCCGTAAATGGTGTTGATTATCAGCAAATACCTAATATGATTTTTATTCCACCTGGGCAAACTACTCATATTATGACTATTATTCCTATTTGTGATAGCATTAATGAACCTTTGGAATTTATAAAAATTAAAATTGATGATACATTAAGTTGTACTAACTTTTTGGATTCAGTATATGTTGAACTACTCGACTATATTCCAATTTCAGTTTCAGTTATTAATGATACCATGATTTGTCAGAATAATGCAAGTTCTGTTGCTGCTCAACTGGCTGTTTATCCTGTAAATGGAAAGACACCTTACATCATTTCTTGGCAGCCAACCGCAGATTTGAGTAGTTCAATTATAACAAATCCATTGGCTTATACTCCAATTGATATGCATACAAGATATTTTGTTGAAATTAGAGATTCAACAGGTTGTCCTATGGATACTTCATCCGTATTTGTTAAATCATATCGAATACCAGATGTCTCTTTTTTAACCCAGCCATTTCCAACTGCAGGTTGTGCTCCATTGGATGTTAATTTTATTAATGAAACAGATCCTCCAGGAATTGTAAATAACTGGCAATTTGGTGATGGAGGAACAAGTAACGATCAAAATCCTACACATAATTATCAACAAGCAGGAAGTTATACGATAGTGTTGAATGTTGAAACTGCAGATGGATGTAAGAGTAAAGCTGATTTGCCAAATGCTGTAAATGTTTATCCTCAGCCTGTTGCAGGATTTTTGGTTTCTCCATTTATAGCCCCCAAAAATAATGCTCATTTTACATTTACAAATACTTCTACAAATTCAACAATTTATAATTGGAATTTTGGTGATGGACAAACTAGCTTATTATCAGACCCTACTCATGATTATTTTGAAAATCAGGAATACATCATATGGCTTTATGTAAGCAATGTATGGGGTTGTAATGATTCTACTTCTAAATCAATTAGAGTTGTAGAAGATTCATTGGTGTTTCCTAATATTATAACACCTAATGGCGATGGGTTTAATGATTATTTTGATATAACTAATTTAAGTCCTGAAAGTTATCCGCAAAACACTTTGGTGATTTATAATAGATGGGGCAAAAAAGTATATTCAAAAGATACCTATAATCCTAAAGTTGATAAATGGGATGGTGATGGTTTGCCAGATGGAACATATTATTATATCTTACAATATGAGGGATATATCAGAAAAGGCGAGTTTAAAGGTTCGCTAACGATAATTCGATAAAAATTTGGACTGGTTGATAACCAGTCCTTTTTTTTAATACCTATTAAGATTTCTTAACAATGAGCTTAACATATTTTAACTAAAGAGCCTTAGACAATTAGCCTCTTTAAATTAATTTTGCTTCATAAATTCATCAAACTATGACACAGACAATTGATATTAATGAATTGAACGAACGTATCCAAAGAGAAAGTGCATTTGTTGATTTGCTTTCTATGGAGATGAAAAAAGTAATCATTGGCCAAAAACACATGGTTGAACGTTTATTAATTGGTTTACTTTCAAATGGACATATTTTATTAGAAGGTGTACCTGGTTTGGCTAAAACTTTGGCAATTAATTCATTAGCTAATTCTATTCAGGCTAAATTCAGTAGAATTCAGTTTACTCCAGATTTACTTCCTGCTGATTTAATCGGTACTTTAATTTACAGCCAGAAAAAAGAAGAATTTATTGTTAGAAAAGGTCCAATATTTTCTAATTTTATTTTGGCTGATGAAATCAATCGCGCTCCAGCTAAGGTTCAAAGTGCATTATTAGAAGCCATGCAAGAACGTCAAGTAACCATTGGAGAACAAACCTATAAATTGGAAGAACCCTTTTTAGTAATGGCTACTCAAAATCCAATAGAACAAGAAGGTACATATCCACTACCTGAAGCTCAAATGGATCGTTTTATGCTTAAAGTTATTATTTCTTATCCTAAAAAAGAGGAAGAAAAACTAATTATGCGCCAGAATATTCTTAGTGTTTTCCCTAAAGTAAATCAGGTTTTAAAACCAGAGGATATCATTAAAGCACGCGAAGTTTGCAGAGAAGTTTATTTAGACGAAAAAATCGAAAATTATATAAGTGATATTGTTTTTGCAACACGTTATCCTGCTGATTATAAATTAAATAAATATAAAGGCTTAATCAGTTATGGAGCTTCTCCAAGAGCAAGTATTAATTTGGCATTGGCTGCCAAAGCTTATGCTTTTATCAAAAGAAGAGGTTATGTAATTCCTGAGGATGTTAGAGCCGTTTGCCACGATGTTTTACGTCATCGTATTGGTTTGACTTATGAAGCTGAAGCTGAAAATATTACAACAGAAGAAATCATTAATGAAATTTTAAATACGGTAGAAGTCCCTTAGTATTTCTTTCTTTGAAATTTTAATATTAATAGATTTATAAATATGGAAACTAGTGAGTTACTAAAAAAAGTAAGAAAGATTGAAATCAAATCTCGTGGTTTGACAAATCATATTTTTTCGGGACAATATCATAGTGCTTTTAAGGGTAAAGGTATGGCTTTTAGTGAAGTTAGAGAATACCAATATGGTGATGATATTCGTTCTATTGATTGGAATGTAACTGCCAGATTAAATCATCCTTATATTAAAGTTTTTGAAGAAGAACGTGAACTTACTGTTATGCTGCTTATTGATGTAAGTGGGTCTAACAAATTTGGTACTCAAAAACAATTTAAAGAAGATTTAATTACAGAAATTGCTGCAATTCTTTCTTTTTCTGCCATTCAAAATAATGATAAAGTAGGTGTTATTTTCTTTTCTGATAAAATAGAGAAATTTATAACACCTAAAAAAGGGACTTCTCACATATTAAGAATTATCAGAGAATTAATTACATTTCAGCCCGATAACTCAGAAACAAATATTTCTGAAGCATTACGCTATTTTTCCAATATTATTAAAAAACGTTGTACAGCATTTCTAATCAGCGATTTTATGGATAGCAATATTGAGGATGCTATTAAAATTACTTCCAAAAAACATGATTTGGTTGCAATTAGAATTTATGATGAATTGGAAACTCAATTTCCTGATATTGGTATTGTTAAGCTAAGAGATAATGAAACTGGGAAAACAATTTGGGTGGACTCTTCTGATTATCAGATTCGTAATAATTTTAAAATTTGGTGGAAACATCATGAAAAATATCTGAATGATGTTTTTAAAAAGTCTGGTGTTGATGATGTTATGATTAATACAAATCAGGATTATGTAAGAACATTGATTAGTTTATTTAAAAAACGAGAAAATAGACATTAGTGAGGTTTTATATGAAGAAATTTTTTAAATATATCATATTAATTGTAATAATTATTGTTTCATTACCTGTATTTTCACAGGAAGTTGCAGTAATTGCAAAGGTTGATACGAATGTTATCTTGATTGGTGACCAGATTAATTATAAAATAATTGTTAATGCACCAGCAAATTATGGAGTTAATTTTCCAATTTTTTCAGATAAATTATCAGACAATATTGATATTGTTGGACAATATTATATTGATACAATATATAGCCAAGATAAAAAGTCAATAGCACTTACCAAAAGGATACTTATTACTTCTTTTGATTCAGGAAATTTTGTAATTCCTTCATTTTCTATTCAATTTTTAAAGCCATCAGATACCAATATTTATGAATTGTTTTCTGATTCCCTTTTTTTAAGTGTAAATACATTGACTGTTGATACTACATTGGCAATCAAGGATATTAAGTCGCCATTGATAGCTTTTTTTACTTTTTCTGACTTTTTGCCATTTATATTGGGTGGAATTGCTTTAATTGGAATTATTATTTTGGGTGTTTTTTTCTATCAAAAATATAAACGAAAGAAAAACAATATTGTACAAGAGAAAAAATCAAAAATTCCTCCACATAAAAAAGCACTTCTTGAATTTGAGACATTGCGTCAGAAGAAACTTTGGCAAAATGACAAAATTAAAGAATATCATTCGGAACTTACAGACATTTTGCGTAATTATTTGGAAGACCAACTTAAAATTCAGGCTCTTGAAAAAACAACTGATGAAATTTTAGATGAGTTTGAAAAGATAATTTCAGATAAGAAGCTTTATAATATGCTTTCAGAAACACTAACTTTGGCCGATTTGGTTAAGTTTGCTAAACAATTACCTTTGCCAAATCAGCATGATTTATGTTTGCATAATGCTATAGAAATTGTGAATTTAACTTCACATAGTTCTAAAAATGAGATTATTTCAGATTCTAAACTAACCATTAATTCTAAGTAAAATGTTGAGTTTTCTTAAAAGTATTGAATTTGCAAATCCTGAATATTTTTATTTTTTATTAATTATTCCAATAATCATTGTTTGGTATTTATTAAAGAATTCTGTTTCATTTGCAGAAATTAGGTTTTCTGGTTTTTCTCCTTTTAAAGGGATGAAGAAAACAAAGAAACAACATTTTTACCATATAATGATAATTCTTAGGTTGTTAGCAATAACTCTTTTAATCGTTGCATTGGCTAGACCTCAATCAAGTTTGAGTAAGCAAAATGTAAATATTGAAGGTATTGATATAATGATGGCTTATGATATTTCGGGTAGTATGTTGGCTGAAGATTTTAAACCCAACAGATTGGAATCGGCCAGAGATGTTGCGATTAATTTTATTAATGGAAGACCTAATGATCGAATTGGTTTGGTAATATTTAGTGGTGAGGCTTTTACGCAATGCCCTCTTACAATTGATCATTCTGTTTTAAAAAATTTGTTTTTATCTGTAAAAAGCGGAATTATTGAAGATGGAACTGCTTTAGGTGATGGATTGGCAACTGCAATTAGCAGAATTAAAGATAGTAAAGCCATTAGCAAAGTTGTAATTTTGTTAACCGATGGAGTAAATAATATGGGCTCTGTCGATCCTCTTTCTGCTGCCGATATTGCTAAATTGTTTGGAATTAGAGTTTATACAATTGGTGTTGGAACAACTGGACTTGCTCCTTACCCGTTTCAAACTCCATTCGGAATTCAATATCAAAATGTTGAAGTTAAAATTGATGAAGCTTTATTAAAGCAAATTTCTAAAATAACAAAAGGAAATTATTATAGGGCAACTTCTAAAACCAAGCTTGAAAATATATTTAAGGAAATTGACCGACTTGAAAAATCAAAAGTTGATGTAACTGAATTTCATAAGAAAAGTGAGGAGTTTTTGTATTTTGTTTTAGCGGCAGCTTTTTTATTGTTGTTTGAATTGTTTCTACGATATACTGTTTACCGTACAATACCATAATGAATTATGATTAAGATAGTTGAATATTCATTTTTATATGCATTTTTGCTTATTCCTTTATTTGTAATTCTTTTTTGGAGAATGCAAAAAAAGAAAAAGAAATTATTATTATCTATTGGCGATAAGTTGTTAATAAATAGATTAATGCCTTTTTATTCAAGGGGTAGAAGCCTATGGAAATTTGTTATGGTTTTATTTGCAATATTTTTTATAATCATAGCATTACTTAGAGTTCAAATTGGCTCAAGAATGGAAAAAGCAAATAGAAAAGGAGCCGATATAATTATTGCTTTGGATATTTCGAATAGTATGTTGGCTGAAGATATTCAACCCAATAGATTGTCGCGTTCAAAGCAAGCCATTTCAAAATTAATCGATAAATTTGATGCAGATAGAATTGGCATTGTTATATTTGCAGGAAAAGCGTTTGTGCAATTACCTTTAACAAATGATTATGCAGCTGCCAAAATGTTTCTTGAAACCATTAGTACTAATGATATAAATGAACAAGGTACCGCTTTAGGTGCTGCCATTTCGCTTGCAGTTGAATCTTTTGATAAAAGCAAGAATAAATTGGCTAAGGAAAACAATAAATCCATAATTATAATAACTGATGGCGAAAATCATGAAGATGATGCAATTGAACAAGCTAAAATTGCTCAGGAACAAGGGATTATGGTTAATACCATTGGAATGGGTTTGCCTGATGGTTCTCCTATTCCAATATATGTAAATGGTATTCAATCTGGTTATAAAAAAGATAAAGATGGAAATACGATTGTTACAAAACTAGATGAAGCAATGTTACAAAAAATAGCTGCAACTGGAATGGGTGCTTATGTGAGAGCAAGTAATAGTAATGCCGGTTTGCAAACTGTTTTTGATGAAATTAATAAACTTGATAAAAAAGAATATGAAAGTAAAACTTTTTCTGATTATGAAGATAGATTTCAATATTTTGTTGCTATTGCATTAATATTATTAGTAATAGAGATTTTTATCTTTAGCAGAAAGAGTCGGATTTTTAACAGAATAAATCTATTTGGGAAAAATGAAGCATAATATTAAATTTATATTGAGTTTTTTATGTATATTTGCTATATCTATGAATTTGTTTTCACAAAATGAGAGACAATTTATTAGAGAGGGCAATAAGTTTTACAATAAGAATAATTTTAATGAAGCTGAAGTTAATTACAGAAAATCTTTATTAAAAGATAGTACTTATCAAATTGGAAGATACAATCTTGCAAATTCGTTGTATAAACAAAAAAACTTTAGTGAAGCTGAAAAATATTATTCTAAAATTGCTGAAAATGAAATGGATAAAAATATCAGATCTAAAGCGTTTCATAATTTAGGTAATACTTATTTGCAAAATAAAGATTATCAAAAAGCAGTAGAGGCTTACAAACAATCTCTTAAAGCAAATCCGACAGATATTGATACAAAATATAATCTGTCGTATGCTTTGCAAATGCTTAAACAACAGCAGCAACAACAAAAGAATAATAAAAACAATAAAAACGATAAAGATAAAAAAGAGGATAAAAAAGACGAAAATCAAAAAAGTCAACAAAATAATGACAATCAGCAGAATAAAGATAAAAAGCAACAAGAGCAGAAGCAAAAGCAATTGAAAAAGGAAGAAGCTGAACGAATGCTCGAAGCTTTAAAAAATGATGAGAAAAAAACTTTGGATAAGGTTAAAAAACAAAAAGTTGTGGGTGTTAAAGTAAAAACTGAAAAGGATTGGTAATGCACAATTTTAAACTATTATTATCGTTTTACTACACAAAGAAAAGATACAGATGAAAAAGTTTTTATTTTTTTTGTTATTTAATGCTATTTATTTCAGTAATCTTATTGCTGAAGATGTAAAATTTTATGTTTCTGCTCCATCAACTGTTGGTAGCGGTCAACAATTTGCTGTTACTTTTACTGTAAATGCAGCAGCTTCTAATTTGAAGGCTCCATCTTTTAAGGGTTTTAGTGTTTTGTCGGGACCAAATCAATCGAGTAGTAGTAGCATGCAAATTATAAACGGACGTATGAGCCAATCAGTTTCATATTCGTTTACTTATTATTTGCAAGCTGGTAATGAGGGTAGTTATACAATTTCGCCTGCTAAAATTACAGTTGAAGGCAAAAGTTTTGAAACGGAGACTTTTACAATAAAAGTTGTAAAAGCTACAGCCAATGGAGGTGGACAGCAGCAGCAACAATCGCGTCAACAGCAAAATAATCAAGCAACTACAACTATTGGTGATAAGGATTTGTTTTTGAAAGCGAGTGTAAGTAATGCTTCTCCATATTTGGGAGAACAAGTAGTTGTTACTTATAAATTATATACTTCGGTTGCTATTGCTCAATATTCTATAAATAAATTATCGAGTAATAAAGGCTTTTGGTCTGAAAACTTAACTAAAGAAAATGAAAAGCCTAAACAGTATAAAGAATATTTGAATGGAAAACAATATATTGTAGCTGAAATACGTAAAGTGGCTCTTTTCCCTCAGGAAAGTGGGAAGTTAAATGTAGAACCTTTAGAAGTGGAAGTTATTGCTCAAATACAAAATCAAAAACGTCGTACCAATTCTATTTTTGATTTCTTTGACGATCCTTTTTCAAGCTCAGTACAGAATGTGAAAAAAGTATTAAAAGCTAATAATTTATCAATTAATGCAAAACCTTTACCTACAGTTAATAAACCTGATGATTTTACAGGGGCAGTTGGTAATTTTACCTTCAGATCTGATATTGATAAAACAGAATTGAAAGCAAATGATGCTGTTAATTTGAAATTTACAATTTCAGGAAGAGGAAATATTAAGTTGATTGACAAATTAAATATTGTTTTTCCTACTGATTTTGAAACTTATGATCCTAAAATTAATGATAATATCAATGCTTCTGAAAATGGAGTTTCGGGTACAAAAACTTTTGATTATTTGATTATTCCTCGTAATCAAGGTGTTTATACCATAAAACCTGTTACTTTTACTTATTTCGACTTGAATAAAGGCAAATATATAACTCTTTCTTCGCCCGAATATACGCTTAAAGTTGCAAAAGGTGATGGAAAGCAGAATAATGTTGCTATGACTTCTGTAAATCAGGAAGAGATTAAGTATATTGGTAGTGATATTGAGCATATTAAAACCAAACCAATGCAATTAAACAAAAAAGGGCAACATTTCTTTTTGTCCGATTTGTTTTTTATTATTTTGCTAATACCTTTTGTTTTGTTTGTTGTTGCATTAATTTTTAGACGTAAACATATTAAACTTAAAAGTAATATTGCTTTATTGAAAAATAGAAAGGCTACCAAAGTTGCTAATAAAAGACTTAAAAAAGCAAAGATTTATTTGGTATCGAGAGAGAAAGACAAGTTTTATGTTGAAATTTCTCAGGCTTTATGGGGATATATTAGTGATAAATTCAGCATACCATTATCCGATTTGTCTATGGATTCGGTAAAAGATGCTCTTGCAAAACAAAATGTGGCTGATGAAATTGTTACTGATTTTATTAAAACTTTGAATAATTGTGAGTTTGCCCGTTTTGCTCCGGGTGATGAATCTTTAACTATGGATAAAATTTATAAAGAAGCTAGTGATATTATTTCAAAAACAGAAAACGAATTAAAATAGGACAGATATGAAAGGATTTTTGATATCAATTTTAGTTATTTTCAGTACATTGCACATTTATGCTGCTACAATTAATCCAGATATTGAGGCTGCTAATAAAGCTTATGCTAAAGAAAAATATAATGACGCCATACAGTTATATACCAAGGTTTTGGATAAAGGATTGGAATCTTATGAATTGTATTACAATTTAGGAAATTGTTATTTCAGAATTTCTAATTTCCCGATGGCTATATTGAATTATGAAAGAGGGAAAAAACTAAATCCGGCTGATGAAGATCTTGATTTTAATCTGAAAATTGCAAATACCAAAATAGTTGATAAAATAGACCCTATTCCTCAGCTGTTTTTTGTAAAATGGTGGTTGATGTTAACCAATTTGTTCTCTTTTGATTATTGGGCGTTTATTGCTATTGGTTCTATTTCTTTCTTTTTTATTTTCTTATTTGTTTATTTGGCTTCTTCAACTTATAAAATGAAGAAATTATCGTTTTGGTTCAGCAATTCATTTTTGATTGTTACTGCTTTGTGTATTTATTTTGCTTATAATCAGTATTCGGTTATTAATGATAAAAATTCTGCCATTATTTTTTCTGCCAATGTTACAGTAAAAAGTTCTCCCGATGAAAAAGGTTCTGATAAGTTTGTAATACATGAAGGAACCAAAGTTATTTTGCTCGATGAATTGAATAATTGGGTAAAAATAAAAATAGCTAACGGCAGTAATGGATGGATTGAAAAACAAACTTTTGAAGTGATTTAGTTTGCCTCTATCTATATAATTTACCTTGCCAGGTATCTCTTTCTTCTAATCGGTTTTCTACTTTTTGAAGTATTTGGTCGTTGCGGATTAATCCCCAACCCGGACCAGCCAGAAATCGTGGGGGAACTTCACCCGCAAAGCGTTCTACCACAAATGCAGGATTTAACTTTTCTAGAAAATCAACTATAAATTCAATGTATTCGTCCAATTGAAAAAAAGTATAATTTTCGGGATTTTGTTGATAATCGGGTTCCATTAAGCTACCTTTTATAATCTGCAATTGATGGAATTTGATATTGTTTAAAGGAAGTTTTGAGATAATTTCTGCTTCAGCAAGCATTTCTGCTTTCGTTTCGCCGGGTAAACCAAATATAAGATGTCCGCCGGTTTTTATTCCTTTGGCAGCTGTTAGTTCCAGCATTTTTACCAATGTATCGAAATTATGCCCTCTGTTTATTTTAACCAGCGTTTTATCGTAACAACTTTCTATTCCGTATTCAATTATCAGATATTTTTGTTTCGTTAATTCGGCAAAATAATTCAATTTTTCTTCATCCATACAATCGGGGCGGGTACCAATTACAAGACCTGAAATATTTGGATGTTCTAATGCCTGATTGTAGATTTCCTTTAGATGTTTGAGGGGAGCATAAGTATTTGAAAATGCCTGAAAATATGCCAGATAATTTTCTGCCCGTCGATAGCGTTTGGCATGAAATTCAATGCCTTCTTCTATTTGTTGCAAAACCGATTTGTGTGGCTGACAGTAGGAGGGATTGAATGCATCATTATTGCAATAAGTACAGCCTCCGATGCCCACTTTTCCATCGCGGTTGGGGCATGTAAATCCAGCATCTATAGATAGTTTCTGAACACGTTGCCCGAATTCATTGCGAAAATAATTGGCGTAAGCATTAAAGCGTCTGTTGTGATTCCAATGGTATTTCATTTTTACTTGAATGGATTATCTTCGTGTTTTGTAAACCCAAAAATAATTATGGTTTGACTAGAAATATCTATTTTATAAACAATTATATATCCTTTGTATATCAAATCTCTATATATTTCTTCGTTGAAGAATATTGATTTTCTGTTTTTGTAAGGAAGTTTGTGAATTTCTTTTATTCTTATAATTAGCTGTTTTCTGAAGTTTTGTGCTGCAATAGGTTTATCTTTAGCAATATATTCAATTTGGTCAGCTAGTTTATATTTGAAATTTTCAGTGATTATTGTTTTCATACTTTGCAATACGTTCTTCCAAATAACTGTTTAATTCATCTACACTGACATATTGGGCTTTGCCTGATTGAATTTGTTTTAGTTCATTTTCCAAATATTCTTTTATAGAAAGATATTGATTATTTTCTTCAACTACTTCGATATCCTCTTTTTTGAATTTGCTTAATAGTTCCAAAACTTCTAAATATATTGAATTATTAACTTTTAACCTTAATGAATACATAATGTTTTTTTTACAAAATTACGAAAAATTAATCTTTGTTATATTTTTTCTAAAACCATTTTCTCTTTTTTAGATAAATTATCATAAATATGGTAATTGTAATCATTATTCCCCAAATGATGTAATATCCGTTTTGCCATTCGAGTTCGGGGATATTCCTGAAATTCATACCATATAATCCTACTATAAATGTAAGTGGTATAAAAATAGTGGAAACTACGGTTAATCTTTTCATTACATCGTTCATCTGTACATCGTTGTTAGCCAGATAAAGCTCGGTTAGGTTTGAAATCATTTCGCGGAACGACTCCAAATTTTGGTTGATTTGTTGCAAATGATCTATCAAATCCTGAAAATATATATAGGTTTTTGGATTTATTAGATTTGATTCGGAGTGAAGAAATTTTCGGATTTCGTCTAAAAGAGGAACTACCGATTTTTTGAGCGATAGTTGTTGTTTGCGTTTATGTAATATTTTTTTTAGAATAAGTTTCGATTTCTTTTCGAGCAATTCTTCTTCTATTTGCTCCATATCATCGTCCATATCGTCCACAATTTTAAGGTAATTGTCGATAATGATGTCTGTTAACGCATAAAAAAGGTAGTCGTTTAGCATTATTCTTACTTTGCCTTTTTTGCTTTGGATGCGTTCGATAATGGGTTGAAAGATATTGCTTTTTTGTTCTTCAAAACTAATAAGATAAGTATTGCCCAATACAAAACTTATTTGTCTTTTGTCGATTATACTATCTTTTGTAGTCAGATTTAGTTCTTTTAATGTCAGAAAAATATGATTTTCGTAATCTTCGGTTTTGGGTAGGTGATGTGTATTAAGAATATCTTCGAGCATTAAGGGATGTAGGCCGAAGTACTTTCCCAATTCATCAATCTGATTTATATCGTGCAAGCCAGTTATTTTTACCCAATTTACCTGTTCGGGCTTTAGCAAGGGGAATATCTTGTTAATATCGTTAGTTTCTGTTATGCTGTAATCTTCCTGATTGTAAGTAATCAGTTGAATATGAATATCACTTTCGTAAGCAATACCTGTATGAACCAATGAACCTGGTGGAAGTCCCTGCTTACGGCTGTATTTTGCTTGTTTATTCATTTTTGCTAAGCTGTTAGTGTTTGCAATTTCTTATTGATAATGCAAATTTACTTAAATAATTGAATTTATTATTCATTGAAAAATTTATCTTCAGAAAACAATATTGCTTTATAAAAACTGATTGAGCAACTTCTTTTCGGAAATTGGCCATTAAAGGTTTTGAAAATTTAGGTTGTTTTGTATTGCTTTAGTAATAAAATGAAATTGAAAAACAAGTAGTTAATTTCCAAAATGTTCTCTCAACACTGAGAAACCTTGTCGCAGCCTTTCGTGAAGCTTTCCTTGGTTGCGGAAACCATGCCGTAAGAGTTCAGGAAGCTTTCCTAA
>CAZWRD010000012.1:0-11331 GCA_964636105.1 uncultured Bacteroides sp. | reverse complement strand
GAAGCTTTCCTTGGTTGCGGAAACCATGCCGTAAGAGTTCAGGAAGCTTTCCTAAGTTGCGGAAACCTTGCCGAAGGGGTTCATGAAGCTTTCCTTGGTTGCGGAAACCTTGCCGTAGGGGTTCAGCAAGCTTTCCTCGGTTTCGGAAGCCTTGCCGTAGGGGTTCAGCAAGTTTTCCTTGGTTGTGGAAAGTTTTTTGCCTGATATTTTAAATGTATTTTGTTGAAATTCAGTGTTTACTTTTGAAAAGATAATATCAATTTCTTCAATTGCAAAAATATAGTTTAAACTATTTAATAAAAAAAGAGGAGAACACTTCTTAAATATCCTCCCTTTGTTTGCGATTTAACAGCTTAATTATCAGCTGTTTTTATTTCAGCAATAATGGTTTGCTGCTGTCATATTTAATGGTGTATGTAAAACTTACAATTTTGCTTTCTTTGGGTTTTAGTTTCATTTTCCAGTTAAGCATACCCGTATTTTCATTGTAATTTCCGTTGAAACTTTCGTCGTTGAAAGTAATTTTTATATCCTTATCGCCCGAAATCGGAATCTGATCTTCCAAAATAAGGTCAACAACAGCATTTTTGGTGTTTCTAACACTAATTTCCATTGTAATGGTTTTAAAACTATAATTGCCCATTGTTTGTTCTTTAACCTTGTCTTTTAGTTTTTTACGGTTTATAACAATGCTTTTGTCGCTACCCAGCGAAATTTCCATGGTATCGTTTACCAAATTCGGATTTATCATCGTTTCGCCAATATATGTGCCTTCGAAATAAATATTGGCTTTGGCATTCATCAAATTCAAATCTTCCCAGCCGGTAAGTTTAGCAATCAAATATGCATCTTTATCCATTTTAGGAACCGCATAATGCATATAAGATGCCGAAATACTATTGTCCAACACAGCCACCAAATGTTGTTTTCCATCGTTTGGAATAGTGTAAGGCATATCAATAGCGTATTCTACAGAAGTCATATTTTGCGATTGTGTTGTATAATCAGCTGTACTTCCAGCCATTGGCAGCGATTTATTTAAAACAACCATATCTTCATCTGTTCTTGAACCACGCATTTCTGCTGGTGCTTGCGACTTGGAGTCGAGTTGCATTATAACATTAGAAGATTGGTAGCTGATAGGCATATAATAAGTCAGATACCAAGGGGGCAAATAAGGTTTTGTATTATTTTTGTAAGGATTATTTGTAGATAAAGTAAGCTTTACATTGTTCCACTCTTCGCCTGTATTTTGATAAACATTGGCTTTGAGCGATAAAGCCACCGGAGCATCAATATCTTTAACTCTTATATCATACGAAGGAGCCCAGCCTGCATTACTTGTTATATATGTAAGCGATAAGCTTCCGTTCACAATTTCTTTTGCCGAAACGGTAACAATAACCTGATTAACCGCCTCATTATTCCTGGATTTTTCGGCTATCAAACGGTTTTTGTATTCCAACAAATCATTAAGACGCTTTTGAACAAGGGTTTTCTGATAATTCAGTTTGGCTTCTTCTTTTCTGGCTTTTTGAAGTTCAGCATTGATGGCCGACATTTTATTCTGATAAAAATCCATAACATCTTTCAATACAGGCAACGAATCGCTGCTTGCACCACCTTTCATCAACGGATTAATTGCCAGCATATTTTTCTGATTTGTAAATAAATCTTTTCGATCTTTCACTGCATCCAAATCGTAATTGAGTTCGATTAAAGAATCCTGAACTACAATAATTTTGTTCTGCAAGCTTTGTGGTATAAATAATTCGGGATTTTCGGGCGGTTCGGGATACTTTACATTGTGTTTGGTATCGAGAATAATAAAATTTCCACGCCCCGAAGTTTGCAAACTAGCTATATTCAGATAAGGCGAAACACCCTCAAAAACCAGTTCGGTAGTTCCTGCTTGTAAGTTAACACTAGCATTACGTGTTACTTGTGCACCATTCGTAAAAACAGTAACTTCCTTAACAGTCGATTTTAATTCTTTTTGGTTCTGAGCCATTAACTTCTGGCTAAAAACAATAACTAACAGATAAATAATGATTTTTTTCATTTGGATTAAATATAAATTGATTCAGGTGTTTTTTATACCAAATTTTGTGCCAAAAAAAAATTAATAAAAAGTTCGCTATTTTATCAGAAGTATATTCTGAAATTATTTAAAAGTATTAATTTAGCAGCCAGTTTAAAAAATCTTAAATGAAGGAAGTAAATAGTACAATGCATACTTTTAACATAATTAGCAATATTTTTATTGTAATTTTGGTTCTGAAAATACTATTTTCTGATTTCATCAATTAATTTATTATAATCTTAATTTGTTGTATAGGAGGTAATATGATTTATAAAATTTCATTAAAAAATCAATTAAAGATTTTATCTTATCATTTAGGGACTATTTTAACTTTTGTTATTACACTATTTTTTCTAAAGTTTGATGAACTTGCAATTATCGTATTTGCTGTGTTTTTAAGTGTTATTTCTTTAATAGGATTCATTTTGCATTTTACATTTCTTTATTATAATTATAAGCAGGAAATAAAAATATCGGACGATAATTTATTTGTAAAAGATAAATATGGAAATGAAATCGTGTATAATTTCAGTGAATTAAATCAGGTAATTGAATACAAATCAGCAAGCAACGAGAAAAATGGAATCAAATTCACTTTCATAGAATCCTATTGTTACATTAAAATAATATCAAAAAGTAATGAAACAATTATTATTAGTTGTCTGATGTGTCCTGATTTAAATGAAATAGTTATTTCCCTCAAAGGAATTAATTACAAAAGAAAACATAATCCTTTTTCTATTTTCCAAATCTTTTAATGATAATATAAATCAATAATAATATTTAAATAATTACAATGAAATTTTTATTTATTAAAGTAAAAAGCAGTAAAGTTCTATTTATTTTGATGATATCATTTTATCTAGCTTTTGTTATTGTTTTTTTTTGGTGGAAACCCCCATATAGTCTTTTTCAACAAATTACTTTACTTTCATTATTATTATTAAGTATTCTTTTTAATATTATTGGTTATATATTTTACTATAAAGTAATAGTTGTTGGAGAAATTGAATTTATTGATGATGTTGTGAATATTTATAATACAGAAAATAAGATTATCAAAAACTTTAAGTTGGATAAAATTGAAAAGCTAAAATTGGAATGTTTTTCTTTTAAAGGTTATGCACCTCAACAAACTCCATCAATTAATTTTTTCCCTTCAAAAGGGAATGGTAATAGTATTGAATTTGTCTATGATAATGAAAGCTTTAAATATGAAATTTTTTTAGCAAATGAGAAAGAAACCAATAAATTCAAGATTCTTAATAAATTTTTAAAAGAGAAAAACATTGATGTAACTTTAAAAATGATGCAATAAATGAAAACAATCACCTTATTGCTAATATTTATATAAATAACGTTATTGTTTTAAATTACTTCAGGAAAATGAAATGATTTGTCTGGAATTCAGTTAATAATTATTCTGTTTTTTCTTTATAATTGCCGTTAACTTATTGCTTTCTACCGAAAACTGATTTCAAACTTAAGTTGTTGAAAAAATATTAACTTTGCATAGGTTTTCTATTGTTTTTTTGATAACTTTGCAGCAATTTTTAAGAGAAATAAAAAAGTATCTAAAAAAAGGAAATAACAGTAAAACAATAATATACATACAAATTAAAGTTTAAGCAAAATAATATTTGCAAAAAGACCTAATTAATCAATAAATAATAAACAAATGAAAAACAGAAAATTATACTTTGGTTTATCTGCTTTGATTTTACTTTTCAGTGTTTCAATAATAGCATTGAACGGTACACACGAAAAACAAACTTATTCACCTAGAGTTTCAGGTGAATTGGAAATGCCACGCGGCATTCAGGCTGCATTAACCTATTTGTCTAAAATTAGAGGAAATGCAGTAACCGGAGAGTTAAATGCAGAAGATGTATTTTTTGCACGTACTTTGGCTGAGAAATTTGCTAAATATAAGGTAGGAAATGCTGTTGGCTTAAATTGGGAAGAAATGGGTCCTGATAATGTAGGTGGCAGAACTAGAGCCATTTTATTTGACAAAAGAGATTTAACTTACAACACACTTTATGCAGGTGGAGTTGCAGGTGGTTTATGGAAATCTACCGATGGTGGTTCTAACTGGCATCAAGTAGTTTTAAAAGATCAAAATGATGCAACAGATAATGCCAATTTAGCTATTTCTTGTATTGCTCAAGCGGCTAATGGTACTATTTTTGTTGGTACTGGTGAAGGTTTAGCTCAGTTTACAGGAACTAACTTTAATTCAGGACAACCAGGTGGAGGTATCTATCGTTGCGAAACAGCAGATAACTTCAAATTAATTGCTAATACAACAAGCTGGGAAGAAGTTAATCGTATTGCAATTAGTTCTAATGGAACTGTTTATGCTGCTACAGAAACTGGTTTGAAATATTCAAGAAATTATGGAAACAGCAATTGGAAAACGGTTTATAAAGATCAGGTTGCTTCATTAAACGGTAGAAGTACTGATGTTAAAATTGCTACTGATGGTACAATTGTTGCTGTAATTGATAATAATCAAACACCTGGAAATAATGGTCATCAGTGTTTTATAAGTACCGATAGTACTTTTACTTCAATTTCTACAGATGCAACTTTCCCAAAAAATCTAAATAGTTATAACGATAGAATTGAAATAGCTATTGCTCCATCTGATCCAAATTATATTTATGCAGTTGTTGCAGATAATGGAAGTTTAAATGGTATTTATCGTTCGGTAAATAAAGGTCAAAATTGGACATTAATTGCTCCAGGTGGAAGTACTGCTTTTGATTTGTTTGGTGATAATAATCAGGGATGGTATGATAATGTAATTTCAGTTTTTCCTAATAATCCAAAGAAATTTATAGTTGGTGGTATTGATTGCTGGAAAGGTGAAGAATTTGTAAATAATTCATATTATGATTTTGTTCAAATTTCTGATAGAAACGAAACTGTTTCTGCTACTGATTTAACTCCAAATCCAAGTTATGTACATGTTGATATTCATACTTTAACTTTCCATCCTAGCAATCCTAATGTGTTTTTTGTTGGTTCTGATGGTGGTGTTTATAAGTCTTCAAATGGTGGTTTGTCATTTACTACATTAAACAGAGGTTATGCAGTTACTCAGTTCTATGGCTTAGGCATTGGTCCTGATGGATCTGTAGTTGGAGGAACTCAAGATAATAGCAATCCATACGTACAAGGTGTAATGCCTTATCCTAAAACTGCTAAGGTTTTATGGAGCGGCGATGGTGGTTGGGCTTGTATCTCTAATATTACAACTTCTGAACCTGTAAAACAAAAAGCATTATTTGTAACAGCTCAAAATGCAAGTATGGGACGTTCATATAATAATGGTGCTGACTGGCAAGGTAGAGGTGGATTCTTCTCGCCAAATATGCAAAGTTTACAAGCTGCTTTTGTTACTCCAATGGTAATGTGGCAAACAGTAAATAATACTCAGATTAAAGATTCAGTTGCTTTTGTAGCTGAAAAAAATTATACAGCTGGTCAATCAATTAAAGTAAGAAGTAAACAAATTGGTTATCCTTTTGATTACACTTTGTCTGCTAATTTGGATTCAGGAAATTCAATCAACGTTATTGACAGAGCATTAAGCCGTTATTATATTGGTATGTACGAAGGTGTATGGATGACCAACGAACCTTTAAATTTCTTTAAAAAACCTAGATGGTTTAAAGTTGCTGAAGTTACTGGCGAAGCTGTTCAAACATTAACTTATTCGCAAGATGGTAATTATTTATTCTTTACTACAGGCAGTAAATTATACAGAGTTTCTAATTTATTAAATGGTGCTGATTCAGCTCAATTAAACTGTATAGATTTTTCAACAAGTGGAGCTAATGCTAATTGTGTATTAACTACTACCATGATTAATCAGTTTAATGGTAGAACCATTACAAGTGTAGCTGTTGATCCAAGAAATTCGGATAATGTTATTGTAACTTTAGGTAATTTTGGTGCTAGTACATTTATTTATGCTTCTAAAAATGCTACTTCTGCAAATCCAACTTTTGTAAATAAAACAGGTAACTTACAATTCCCAGCTTATGCATCTTTAATTGAAATGAATAACGATGGAATGATATTTATAGGTACTGAGTTTGGTATGTATTCTGCCAGCAAAACTAGTTTTACTGATTTTTATAACTCAGCAATTACATGGTCTCCAGAAAATCAAGGAATGGATAGAGTTCCTGTATTTCAAATCAGACAACAATGTATGAGTTCTAATTATAGAGAAGCAACAATTTCTGATAATGGCAATGTAATTGTTACAAAATATCCTGCAATTTCTAATACTGGTGTTATCTATATTGCTACTCACGGTCGTGGTTTCTGGCAATCAAAGAAATTTATCGGTATTCCTGAAATTACCAATAATGGTAAAATTGATGCAAAAATTGATTTATCAGTTTATCCTAATCCAGTGGTTGATAATGCAAATTTCAAATTTAATTTAAGTGTTGCTGATAATGTAAACATTAATGTTTATGATTTAAAAGGCAATTTGGTTAAATCATTAAATTTGGGTAGAAAAACTGCAGGCGAACAATTGTATAATTTTGATGCAAGCAATTTAACTAAAGGAACTTACTTAATTCAGTTAGTTTCTGGTAATCAGAAAGTAACTTCAAAATTTGTAAAATTCTAATCTGAAATTAGGTTATAATTCATAAAAAAAAGACCTTTGCAAAAAGGTCTTTTTTTATTTTAAATAAATACAATATGTTGTTATTGAATATTTTTAATTCGGGTTCCGATTTCTTTACTTGGGTAGGTTTGCCTTTATTAATTTTTTTAGCAAGGGTTTCAGACCAAAGTATTGGCACCATTCGTTTAATATTTATTTCGAAAGGATATAGGAGATTGGCTCCTTTTATTGGTTTTTTTGAATCTTTAATTTGGTTATTGGCAATACGTGAAATTTTAAATCATTTGGATAATGCCATGTGTTTTATAGCTTATGCGGCTGGTTTTGCTACAGGAAACTATGTTGGTATGTTGCTTGAAGAAAAAATCTCGATAGGAACTGTAATTGTTCGTATTATTCCTCGCAAAGATTGTAATGAATTACTTACTTATTTAAGTGATAATAATTATGGCTTTACGGTTGTTGATGCTCAAGGTAGCAAAGGTGATGTGAAAATTATATTTTGCGTTATAAAGCGCAAAGAAATAACTCATTTTGTTTCGTTGGTAAAATCTGTTAATCCCAATGCATTCTACTCTATAGAAGATGTGAAAACGGTAAATGAAGGCATTTTTAGAAAAGGCAACAAGAGAGGACAATACAACCTGAAAATGGATGCTCGTAAAGCTAAATAATATTTCCGTCTTTCATGCTGATTTTGCTATCTGCCATATTGGCAAGTTCATCGTTATGAGTAACTATTACAAAAGTCTGGCTGAATTGTTGACGTAAATCGAAAAAGAGTTTGTGCAATTCTTTCGCATTTGCCGAATCAAGATTTCCGGAAGGTTCGTCGGCAAATATTACATCTGGACGATTGATTAAAGCTCGGGCAACAGCAATGCGTTGTTGTTCGCCACCCGAAAGTTCGTTGGGTTTATGTTCTGCCCTGTCTCTTAATCCCAGAAAATCAAGTATTTCATAAGCTTTTTCAATAGCTTCTTTCTTTTTTACTTTTGCTATAAATGCCGGAATGCAAATGTTTTCCAATGCTGTAAATTCAGGCAGTAAATGATGAAACTGAAATACAAAACCAATGTGTTTGTTGCGGAATTCGGAAAGTTTTTTGTCGTTAAGCGTATTTACTTCAATATTATTAATTAAAACTCTGCCTTTATCAGCTTTATCTAAGGTTCCCATTATATGCAATAATGTGGATTTGCCTGCTCCTGATGCACCTACAATAGAAACAATTTGTCCTTTTTCTATTTCTAAATTAATGCCTTTTAATACATTAAGTTGTCCGTATGATTTGTAAATGCCTTCTGCTTTTATCATTTTAATTTTTTTACAAAATTAGAGAAAAAACGTTTTCAAATTCTTTTTTAATAAAAAAACCTTATATAAAATCAATTTGGCTTTATATAAGGTTTTTTGCTTAAAATATTAATTATTGTTATCGCATTATAATTCTATTTTTTGTGGACGAATCATATTTTCGGGTAACAATATTTTATCAAGCTGTTCTTTTGATAATAAACCTCTTTCGAGTACCAATTCATATACACTGCGGTTGTTTTCAAGTGCATCTTTGGCAATTTCTGTTGAATTTTCGTAACCGATATATGGATTTAATGCGGTAACCAACCCGATTGAGTTTTCTACCATTTCGCGGCAATGTTTTTCGTTGGCTGTTATTCCGGTTATACAACGGTTGCGGAGTGTATCCATTCCGTTTTTAAGCATTTCTATCGATTCGAAAATACTTTGTACAATAACAGGTTCCATTACATTTAATTCCAGTTGTCCGGCTTCTGCTGCCATGGTTACAGTGAGGTCGTTGCCAATTACTTTAAATGCGATTTGGTTCACCACTTCGGGTATTACCGGATTTACTTTTCCGGGCATGATGGATGAACCGGGTTGCATTGGAGGAAGATTAATTTCATTTAAACCTGTACGTGGTCCTGATGAAAGCAATCTTAAATCATTACAGATTTTAGAAAGTTTTACTGCCAAACGTTTGATGGCTGATGAATACATGATAAACGGACCTGTATCTGAAGTTGCTTCTACCAAATTTCCGGCAAGAGCTAAATCTAAACCAGAAACATCGCGAAGGTGGCGGGTTACTTTTGAAGCGTAATCGGGGTCGGCAGTAATACCTGTTCCAATGGCGGTTGCTCCCATATTCATTTCGAGAAATAAGCGGGCATTTTCTTCCAAACGTTTTATTTCGTGTTTTAGTGAGTCGGCATAAGCTGCAAAGCTTTGTCCTAAGGTCATAGGTACAGCATCTTGCAATTGGGTTCTTCCCATTTTTATGATATGAGCAAATTCGCGTGACTTGGCATCAAAGGCATCAATTAATTCGCGAAGATAGTCGATTACACTACGATTGCTGTTGATAATGGCTATATGTACTGATGTTGGATATGCATCGTTGGTTGACTGCGACAGGTTAACATGATTATTGGGATGACAATACTGGTATTCGCCTCTTTTGTGTCCTAAGATTTCCAAAGCTCTGTTTGCAATTACCTCATTGGCATTCATATTGGTTGAAGTTCCGGCACCACCTTGTATCATATCTACTACAAAATGATAATGCAGTTTGCCATCAATAATTTCCTGACAGGCCTGATCTATGGCTCTGCAAATGTTTTCGGGTAGCAGTCCCAAATCGTAATTGGCACGGGCTGCGGCTTGTTTTACCATGGCAAGTGCTTCTATCAAACGAGGGTAAAAGTTAAGTGTTACACCGCTGATATTGAAGTTTTCAATTGCTCTGAGGGTTTGAATACCATAATAATATTCATCTGGTACATCTCTGTAGCCTAATAAATCGTGTTCCTGACGGGTGCGCCCTGATTCGTATTGAGAAGCTGAATTAATCATATGATTATTTGCTTGACGCATACGACGTGAAATTACTTTTGCAATTTGCGAGAATACTTTTACTGATATTTCGCCATATTGCTTGAAAAATTCTTTATTGATGGTGAGTACAACTGATTCTTCAAGGCATACAGCATTGGTTGAATGTGGTGCATCGTCGCTTAATGTGCCTTCGCCCAGAAAATCGAATTTGTTGAAGATACATAAACGTTGTTTGTTTCCGTAGGGCGATTTTTTGTAAAGTTCTACTTTGCCTTCAAATATGATAAAGATTTGTTGACGCTCACTGTTTTCTTTAAACAGATGGGTGTTTGCTGCTAATTTTAATTCTTTTATTTCTTTCGAAATGCACTCAAGTTCAGATGCTGTTAATAGTCTGAAGAGTTCTATTTCTTTTATAAAGTTTTGTATTTCTGTATTGTTCATTGTATTTAAATTTTTAATTGTTATCTGAATAACAAATGCAAAATTACTGATTTGTTGGCTAGTAAACTCAAACTAACTTTGTAATAACAAAATTTAAGATAAGCTTAACGCTTGTTTTTTTAACTGCTTGATTATATGTGGTTGAATAAGTATGTTTTTTATTTTTAAATTATTAAATCTTCTTTTCCTGATGAATAGAAGCAAAAATCTATACTCCAAATAATTTGAGGTCAAGAAGCAATTCGTTCCTGATTACTTATGTTTATTTTATCTGGTAAAGAAAAAATTATAGCTTTTAATAAGTTAATCTAATGTATAATTTATATTAATTCTTAAGTTTTATGTTTATTATTTATTGGCTTGTTTGTATCTTTGCATAAATACAATTACATAATGCGTAAAGTAAGATCACAAACCAAAGTAATAGCTACATTAGGACCAGCTTCTAACACCAAAGAAGTTTTGTTGGAGATGATAGAGGAGGGTGTTGATGTTTTTCGTTTAAATTTTTCTCATTCAAATAAAGATGAACACAAACGAATGATAAATCTGATAAATGAACTGAATGAAGAATTGGGTTTAAATATTGCTATTTTGGCCGATTTGCAAGGTCCAAAACTTAGGATTGGTGAAGTAGAAAATAATCTGATTGATTTGCAGGATGGCGATTTAATTAGTTTTGTTACAAACAAATGTATAGGTAACAAACAACATTTGTATATGAGCTATCAGGAGTTTCCGATGGATGTGAATATTGGCGATATGGTGCTGATTGATGATGGTAAAATTCAGCTTGAAGTAATTGATACTAACAAGATTGATTGTGTAAATGCCAAAGTTATTCATGGCGGACCATTATCATCACGCAAAGGGGTTAACTTACCTGATACTAAGATTTCGCTGCCCAGTATGACTGATGAGGATGTGGAAAATGCAATTTTTGCTATCGAAAATGATGTGGATTGGATTGCATTGTCGTTTGTACGTTCGGCTTTTGATGTTAATGAACTGAAAAACCTGATTAAACGCAAAAAAGGCAAGGCTGCCGTTATTGCCAAAATTGAAAAACCCGATGCTTTGAACGATTTGGATAACATTATAAAAGAGGCTGATGCCATTATGGTGGCTCGAGGCGATTTGGGTGTTGAAATTTCGTTTGATAAAGTTCCATTAATACAGAAACAGATTGTTCAGAAATGTATTGATAAGGCAAAACCTGTAATAATAGCTACTCAAATGATGGAAAGTATGATTACCAATTTCCGTCCTACACGTGCCGAAGCCAATG
>CAZWRD010000011.1:21171-38608 GCA_964636105.1 uncultured Bacteroides sp. | reverse complement strand
ATTTAAATACTTTCATAAAAATTAAAGAGTTAATAGATTTTTGGGAAAAGAGAGGAGAATTCCTCTCTTTTTTTTGTAACTTTTTTTTTGCAAATCACCGTCATTACTACCATGTAAATGCTTTCATTTATCAAAACTGATATATTATGCTTTAATGTAAAAAGTATAAAAAGAAAATAATCATTGTATTTAAAAAAAAATTCTTGAACATAGTAGTAAAACGCAATGTATGCTAAATTTTTTTAGATTATATATTGCTGTTATTCTGATATTTAACTTTGCAATTAAGCTATTTTAAAAATAAATTACTAAAATAATGTTAAAAAGCTTGACAAGCGAACCTTTTCATATTATCTTTGCAGTGTATTTATTTATAAATACTTTCATAAAAATTAAAGAGTTAATAGATTTTTGGGAAGAGAGGTGTACACCTCTCTTTTTTTTTACATATTGTTTTTCTGCGGTTTAACTTAGTTTCTAATTACGTATTTCTTATATAATTAAGCAGTATAGAAAAACAAAAGAAATTAGAATATCTAAATTATTTAGAGCATATAATAATGATTACAAATTAGACTTTTTTTAATCCAAAAACAAACTACGCAACAAATTAGCAATCTGCATATTAAATTAGTTAATTAAAAATAACTATTTAAACTTGCTTATTGACAAAATAATTAATAAACTTGCAAATTAAAAATATATTTTCAAATTACTGAAATTCAGTATCAATTTCATAATTTTTCTGCATAATGAAAAAAATTAAAAATGCATTAATATCTGTTTTTTCAAAAGAAGGAATTTCTCCTATCATAAAAAAATTAAATGATTTAGGCGTTTCAATATATTCTACAGGAGGAACCTATGATTATATAAAAAGCTTAGGAATAGATGCAATAACAGTTGAATCAATAACATCCTACCCTTCGATTTTAGGTGGCCGAGTTAAAACCTTGCATCCAAAAATTTTTGGTGGTATTTTGTGCAGACGTGATTTAGAAAGCGATTTGCAGCAAATAGCTGAATATGAAATACCAGAGATTGATTTGGTAATTGTTGACTTATATCCTTTCGAAAAAACTGTTGCATCATCTAATATAGATGCTGATATAATTGAGAAAATTGATATTGGCGGAATATCTCTTATTAGAGCAGCAGCAAAAAACTTTCAAGATGTAATTATTATTCCTTCGGCAGATGAATATGCTGATTTAATGGAAATCCTTGAAAATCAAAAAGCTTACTCAACTTTAGAAAATCGAAAAAAACTTGCAGCTAAGGCTTTTAATGTTTCTTCTCATTACGATACTCAAATTTTTAATTATTTTAATAAAACAGAGCAAATTCAAGTTTTTAAGCAAAGTATAAAAAAACAAAATACTTTGCGATATGGCGAAAATCCTCATCAACAAGCAATATATCATGGTAGAATTTCCGATTATTTCAATCAATTGAACGGTAAGGATATTTCATACAACAATATGCTTGATATTGATGCTGCAATTAATTTGATAAATGATTTTGAAGAACCAACAGTTGCCATTATTAAACACAACAATGCATGTGGCTTATCTTCAAGAAAAAAACTAATTGAGGCATGGCAAGCTGCATTGGCTGCAGATCCGATTTCTGCTTTTGGTGGAATAATAATTTCAAACAGACCGATAGACGATTCAACCGCTCAGGAAATCAACAAATTATTTTTTGAAATAATAATTGCACCTGATTATGAAAAAAATGCAATTGAACTACTAAAATCTAAGAAAAATAGAATAATTTTGCAACGCAAAGATTTTGTATTAAACAATAAACAGTTTAAAACAATTCTTAATGATGTAATTGAACAGGATAGAGATACTTACAAAGAATCTGAAGCAGATTTAAATATAGTTACCCAATCAGTTGCAACCAAAGAGCAAATTGAAGATTTGCTTTTTGCAAACATTATTGTAAAACATACAAAATCTAATGCCATAGTACTTGTAAAAAACAAACAGCTTTTAGCTAGTGGAGTTGGACAAACTTCACGAGTTGATGCACTTAAACAAGCTATTGTAAAGGCGAAATCTTTTGGGTTTGATTTAAAAGGCGCTGTAATGTCTTCAGATGCATTCTTCCCATTTGCTGATTCAATAGAAATTGCACATAATGAAGGTATTAATGCTGTAATTCAACCAGGAGGTTCTGTAAGAGACAGTGATACAATTAGTTATTGCAACAAGCACGATATAGCAATGGTATTTACAGGTAAAAGACATTTTAAACATTAATAAAAAGTGTAACTAATTTTCTGAATTTTCGTAAGGTAATTACTTAAAATGCAGATTTACAAATAAAAAAGAACATGGGAATTTTTTCTTTTTTAACTAAAGAAATAGCAATTGACTTAGGTACTGCTAATACAATTATTATTCATAACGACAAAGTTGTTGTTGATGAACCATCAATTGTTGCATTAGACAGAGTTACCGGAAAAATTATTGCCGTTGGGAAAAAAGCAATGCTGATGCATGGCAAAACCCACGAAAATATTAAAACAATTCGCCCTTTAAAAGATGGTGTAATTGCTGATTTTCAGTCAGCTGAATACATGATTAGGGAAATGATAAAAATGATAAGTACAAAAAAACCACTTTTTCCACCCGCTTTAAAAATGGTAATCTGTATTCCTTCTGGTATTACCGAAGTTGAAGAAAGAGCCGTTAGAGATTCGGCAGAACAGGCTGGTGCAAAAGAAGTTAAACTTATTCATGAACCAATGGCTGCTGCAATTGGAATTGGTATTGACGTTTTAGAACCTACAGGAAATATGGTAATTGATATTGGTGGTGGTACTAGCGAAATAGCCGTAATTGCACTAGGAGGTATTGTTTGTAATAAATCTATCCGAATTGCTGGTGATGATTTTAATCAGGATATTGAAGAGTATATGCGTAAACAACACAATATCACTATCGGAGAACGTACTGCCGAAAGAATTAAAATTGAAGTAGGTGCTGCTATTCCTGAACTAGATAATCCTCCACAAGATTATGCTGTACAAGGAAGAGATATGCTTACGGGCACACCTAGAGAAATTTATGTAAACTATAGAGAAATAGCTCATTGCTTAGATAAATCTATTTCTAAAATTGAAGCGGCGGTTTTAAATGCACTTGAAATGACTCCACCTGAGCTATGTGCTGATATTTATCGTACAGGTATTTATTTAGCCGGTGGTGGTTCAATGCTGAGAGGACTTGATAAACGCATTTCGCAGAAAACCAAACTTCAAGTACACGTTGCAGAAGATCCGTTAAGAGCGGTTGCTAGAGGTACTGGTATTGCTCTTAAAAACTTTGATAAGTTTACTTTCCTTATTAAGTAAAAAAATAAAACTAAAAAAACACAGAGAAATCTCTGTGTTTTTTTTTATGTTTTATTTTTTACATTAACTTTGCAAATATTGTTTTTTTAATTTTCTAATTGAATAGATGCGACAACTTTTTGTTTTCTTATTAAAATACTATTTCTTTTTCTTGTTCCTTCTACTTGAAATCATTGCATTTATTTTAATTGCAAACAATTCTAACTTTCAGGGAGGAAGAATATTAAACACAGCTAACCAGCTAACCGGAGAAACCTATCAAACTTATAACAATATTTTTGATTATTTTAATTTGAAAGAAAATAATAGAATTCTTGCAGAAGAAAATGCCCGTTTGTATGCCATGATAGAACAATCATACGTAAAATTTACGAACAATGAAATTTTAGTAAATGACACTACTTATAAGCTTCAGTATAAATACATTGAAGCTAAAATTATTAGCAATTCGACAGGTAAACGTAACAATTTTATGATGCTTAATAAGGGGTTTAATCAAGGAGTTAGAAATAATATGGCTGTTGTAAGCCCAACAGGCATTGTTGGCATAGTAAGCGGAGTATCAGCTAATTTTAGTTCTGTTATGTCGCTTTTACACTCCGAAATAAAAATTAGTGCTAAACTTAAAAAAAACAATGCTTCAGGCTCTATTGCATGGGAGGGTGGAAATTACAAAACAGGTGCATTGATTGATATCCCTTCTCATATTAAAATTAGAACTGGAGATACCGTTATTACAAGCGGCTTTTCTTTAGATTTTCCTGAAGGTATAATGATTGGAACTATTGCTAGTTATAAATTAAATCCTGGCGATAACTTTTATAAAATTAAAATAAATTATTCAACTGACTTTAATAAATTAGATTACGTTTACGTTATTAAAAATTTATTTAAAGACGAACAATTAAAACTTAAAGAATCTCAGCATGAATAATTTATACTTTAAAAACATACTTCGTTTTATAGCTTTAGTGCTACTTCAAGTGTTGGTTTTCAACAATATTCATTTCAGGGGATATATTAATCCCTATGTTTATATTTTATTTATTTTATTACTCCCATTTGAAACACCTCCTTGGTTATTGTTGATTTCTGCATTTTCAATAGGGTTTTTTGTTGATTTATATACAGATACTATGGGAATGCATGCAGCAGCAACGGTATTTATGGCATTTTTTAGACCTTCTGTTTTACGTATGATTTCTTCAACAAGAGATTACGAATTGGGTTTAAATCCAGGTATTAAAGATCTTGGTTTTAAATGGTTTTTCAACTATTCACTAATTCTTATTTTAATACATCATACCGTATATTTTTATTTAGAGGTTTTTACTTTTCATGAATTTTTCTATACCTTATGGAGAGTAATATTCAGCAGTTTATTTACTTTAATTTTTATTATAATTGGTCAATATCTGTTGTATAAAAAGAAATAATAATTTTAATATCAAACAATTACATATTATGAACAAATTTAAACAATTATCATTTTTAAGTATCGTAATTCTAATTACAATATTTGGATGCAAAAGCAAATCAAAAGAAAACATGGAGCAAAAACTAAGCGATTTTATAAAAAAACATGATTCACTTACAGTCTCTTTAAGTAAAGAAGCTAATTTAGCTTATTGGAATGCTGCAATAACTGGCAAAGATGAAGATTATGCCAAAGCTGAAGATTTAATGGTGAAAATGACAGGTATATATGCAGACTCATCTTCTTTTGCTGTTTTAAAACAAATTAAAGAATCTAATTCCATAAAAGACGAAACACTAAAACGCGAATTAACAGTGCTTTATAATGCTTATTTAAGTGCACAAGTTGATACTTCTAAATTGAATGCCGTTATTAAACTTCAAACTCAGATTGAGAAGAAATTTTCTAATTTCAGAACTGAAGTAAAAGGTAAAAAACTGTCAGACAATAATGTGGAAGAAATATTAAAAACATCCAGCAATTCAAATGAATTAAAAGAAACTTGGCTTGCTCAAAAATCAATAGGATCACTTGTAAACCAAGATATTATCAAAATTGTAAAAATGCGAAATGAAATCGCAAAAGAACTTGGTTTTGAAAATTATCATACCATGAGTTTGCAATTGAGTGAACAAGACCCAAATGAAATTGAAAAGATATTCAATGAATTGGATAGTTTAACCAAAGACGCTTTTGCTGCCTTGAAAGGTGAAATGGATGAAGTTTTTGCAAAAAAATATAAAATTTCAAAAACAGAATTAATGCCTTGGCATCATCAAAATAGATTTTTTCAGGAAGCACCTAAATTGTATGAAGTTGATTTAGATAAATATTACGCAAAACAAAATATTGAAAAGCTAACAAATGATTATTTTTCAGGGATTGGAATGCCAATTGAAGATTTGCTAAAAAACAGCAATTTATACGAACAACCTGGTAAAAATCAGCATGCATTTTGCACCGATATAGATAATGAAGGTGATGTAAGAGTCCTTTGCAATATCACTCAAAATCAGCAATGGATGGGAACCATGTTACACGAATATGGGCATGCAGTTTATGATAAATTTATGGACAGAAGCTTGCCATTTTGTTTAAGAGAACCTTCACATACATTTACTACCGAAGCAATTGCGATGTTTTTTGGGCGATTATCAAGCAATCCAGAATGGTTAAAAGCAATGGTAGGAATTTCTGAAGAAGAAAAGCAGAAGATTGCAGAAGATTGTTTTAAAACATTACGTTTAGAACAATTGGTATTTAGTCGTTGGGCTCAGGTAATGTATCGTTTTGAAAAAAATATGTATGCAAATCCAGATCAGGATTTAAATAAACTTTGGTGGGATTTGGTTGAAAAATATCAGTTAATGAAAAAGCCAACAGACAGAAATGCACCAGATTGGGCGACAAAAATTCATATTGCTACCTTCCCTTGTTATTATCATAATTACCTTTTAGGTGAGTTATTAGCATCTCAATTGGGTTATTATGTTACTGAAAAAGTTTTAAAACAAACAAATCTAAAGGCTCAAAACTTTGTTGGAAATCCTGAAATAGGAAAATACTTTATTGAGAATGTTTTTAAACCAGGCAAAAAATTATATTGGAATGATATGATTGAAAATGCTACTAGAGAAAAACTTTCTGCAAAATATTATGCTAAACAATTCATTGACAAATAAATAGTCTGATAAATAAATATGATAGTTTATAATTTATTCAATATCTATCATGATTTTCTTGAAAAAACACAAAGAAATATATCTTACTTTTTGTATAAATAATTACGAATGGATATTAAAACAGAAAAGAGAAATTACAGATTGATAGCAATTAATTCAACAATAATATATGTATTTGCATTTTTATTCGTATATTTTGTTTATCAATTTGTTACAGCATTTATTGCTTCGCAGTATCATATCCGCTTGATTTTTTATTACGATCAATTAAAATTTTTAACTCCGGATAATTCGCCATTTTGGTATTCTGATTCTGCCGTTACAATATTTGCAGCAGGTCCTTTGGTATCTGCCTTTATGGCATTTATCTTTATTATGTTGTATCAAAAATTTTCAAATAACGACAGTTTGGTAAAATTATTTTTTTTGTGGGGGGCTCTTCATTTTATTAATAGGATAATTGGTTCATTTATAATTGGAACTATCTTCTTTTTATATGGTTCTAATTTAATTGCAGACTGGATGTATTTGGGTATGGAAATTAAAATAATTTTGGTTGCTATTGCTATTATTATTTTGTTGGTTATCGGAAGCTATTCTGTTTCAGCTATTTTAGCATCTGCCAATTCTTATGTGTTTTTGAAACCCGAGAATAGAGGATTATTTTTGAAAAATCAAATTTTTAAACCTTGGTTATTTGGATTTTTAATTCTGCTTATTTTATATCTTCCAATAATCCCATTACACGAAACATTAATCAATGTTTCTATGTTGATAATGCTAATACCAGTGTATTTTAAATTTGACAAGGTAATGTTTCCTGACGTTGAAGATGAAATACCAATTTATAAGTTTTCTTGGCGATTTTTAGGATTTTTAATTATATTTCTTGCTGCATTCAGGATTTTATTTGGAAAAGGCATCGCTTTTGGCAGTGAATCCGAAAATGAGTCAGGTATGATGGAAATCTTAATTATTATCGGAATCATTTTTATTGGACTTATTTATCAGTTTTTCAAAAGTTTGAAAGCTAAGAAAAAAAGAATGCAAAAAATGATGGCTGAAAATTTTAATCCAGACATAATGAATTAAGATATTGAGAAATCTTCAAACATATTAATAAGTCTTATTTATAAAATGTTTTCAAACTTATAATTATTTATACTTAAGCTTTTATACTCCTTTTTTAAACTGGTCATTTGGATAAAAAAAGGTACAAACGAAATTACTTTCTAATGTACCTTATTATTTTTTATAAATAATCCCTGAAATTTTTAACTCATTACTTAAAAACAATTAATTTTGTAAATTTAAAACCAAATTGTGATTTTAAACTTTAGGCAAAATAGTTTTAAAAAATATCAAAAATCACATAATTTATTTATAAAACAAACGTTTATCATAATTATTAAAAATAACTCTAATCTTTAGTTTATGAAGAAAAAGAAATGGATGATTATAGGTGTTGCTGCTATCCTTTTAGTTGTAATTTGGTATTTTGCAGGCAGAAGCGACAAAGGCAATGACACTGTTCTTGTGGAAGTTAAGAAAGGCAATTTCGATATCAATGTTACAACTACTGGCGAACTTGATGCCAAAAGTTCTCAGGAAATTTATGGTCCGGAAGGTTTACGAACAATTGGAATCTGGCAAGTAAAAATCAGCGAGATAATTCCAGATGGCACAGTGGTTGATTCTGGTGATTTTGTAGCAACTCTAGACCGTACAGAAATAAGTAATCGTATTAAAGATGTTCAAACTGAACTAGAAAAGCTTGAATCACAACTAACTAGAACTAGATTAGACACAACGCTTGAACTTAGAAGTGCTCGAGATGAGCTTATAAATCTGAAATTTGGGATGGAAGAACGTCAAATTACACTTGATCAATCGAAATATGAACCACCAGCAAGCATACGTCAAGCAGAAATAGATTTACAAAAAGCCCAACGTAATTACGAACAAGCCGTTCAGAATTATAAACTCAAACACAGCAAAGCAAAAGCTACAATGGGTGAAATAACAGCTTCTTACGATCAGTCGAAACGTAAATTCGATAATTTAATGACCGTTCTGAATGATTTTACCATCAAAGCTCCGAAAGCTGGAATGGTTATTTACAAACGTGATTGGGATGGCAAGAAACAAGGTGTTGGAGCTACTGTAAATGCCTGGAGTAATGTAGTTGCAACGTTACCAAATCTTTCTAAAATGATTTCAAAAACTTATATAAACGAAATAGATATCAGTAAAGTAAAGGTTGGACAGAAAGTGAGAATTGGTGTAGATGCTTTTCCTGAAAAGAAATTTACTGGCGAAGTAAAAGAAGTAGCCAATATTGGAGAGCAAATGCGTGGTTCTAATGCCAAAGTGTTTGAAGTGAAGATTTTAGTAAATGAATTCGATTCGATTCTTCGCCCTGCAATGACGACAAAAAATACCATTATTACAGCAGTAATACCAAATGTATTATTTGTTCCTATTGAATGCGTTCATACCAATGATAGTATTACATTCGTATATAAATCAAGCGGAGGAAGCGTTGTAAAACAACAAGTTAAAGCTGGTGCTAGCAATGAAAACGAAATTATCATAACCAATGGTTTGGATGAAAAAGACAAAGTATATTTATTACCTCCTGAAAAAGCTGATAAAATTAAACTTGTAAAACTGCCATGATAGATCTGAAAAAACTATTTGAACGCAAGGAAACCAATCGGTTTTCCTACATACTCAACATCGCTCTCGAGGCAGTTTTGGCTAATAAATTCCGTTCAATGCTTACTGCTTTGGGTATTATTTTCGGTGTAGCAGCGGTTATTGCGATGATGGCAATAGGAAATGGAGCTCAACAGGAAATTTTGGAGCAAATAAAATTGGTAGGTGTAAACAACATTATTATAACACCTAAAGTTGAGAAAAAAGGAAGCGAAAAACAAGAAAGTGAAACTAATCAAGGCTCTGCTAATGATGAAAAAAGCAAAGAGAAATTCTCACCAGGACTAACCATCAAAGATGCAGAAAGTATCAGAGAAATTGTGCCAACAGCCAAACTAATTAGCCCTGAGGTAATTTATGAAACCAAAATCATTAATAATGGCATTAGCAGTACGGCCAAATTGTCGGGTGTTACCCCTGATTATTTTACGGTTTTTAATTTGGAAATAGCTCAAGGCCAGATGTTCAACAATGAACAATTAAGAGAAGGGAAACAGGTTTGTATTATCGGTCAGGTAATTAAATCTAAATTATTTCCAAAAGAAGATCCGATTGGGAAGTTTATTAAGTGCGACAATGTATGGTTGAAAGTTATCGGAGTTATCCAAGGCAAAAATGTAAGTGCTTCTGCCAGCGAAAATCTGGGAATCAGCGATTATAACAAATTCATCTATGCCCCTTTGCAAACACTTTTGCTTCGTTACAAAGATCGTTCGCTTGTAAATGCAGCTTCATTAAGTGGAGGCGGAATGTATGCAGGCGACGATGAAGTTTATATAACTGGAGGCTCAGATGATGTTGATAATTATAATCAGATTGATAAAATTATTGTTCAGGTTGACGATTCTAAAAATGTAAAAGCAACTACCGAAATTCTAACTAAAATGCTCAAACGCCGCCATGCCGGAGTTGAAGATTTTGAAGTAAAAGTTCCGGAAATGCTTTTGAAACAAGAACAAAAAACCAAAGATATTTTCAATATTGTACTCGGAGCTATTGCGAGTATATCACTAATTGTAGGTGGTATTGGTATTATGAATATCATGTTGGCATCGGTAATGGAACGCATAAAAGAAATTGGTGTTCGTCTTGCATTAGGAGCAACCAAAAGAGATGTAATTACTCAATTTCTATCCGAAGCAACTATGATAAGTCTTAGTGGAGGAATTACTGGTATATTACTTGGTATAGCATTGGCAAAAATTATAACACAAGTTTCTGGAATCCTGACGATTATTTCGCCATTATCTATCGTTGTATCATTTTTTGTTTCGGCAAGTGTGGGGATTTTATTTGGCTATATGCCTGCACGAAAAGCTGCTATGCAAGATCCAGTTACATCATTACGACATGAATAAAATCTATCTTATTATAATTTGTTCAGTTTTTTTTAATTATTTTTGTATAATAAATATTGCCAAATGGAATTTTCTAATACGTTATTTTGGGAAACAGACAAAAATGCTGTAAATAAGGATTGTAATCCTGAATATATTATAGAAAAGGTGCTGATGTATGGTAATTTGAATGACTGGTACTTATTAATTGAAAAATTCGGCAAAGATAAAATAATTAAAAAAGCATTAATTATCAGATATCTAGATTTAAAAACCTTGAATTTTTTAAGTTGTATTTTTAATATTCCAAAAGAACAATTCAGATGCTATATACCAACACAATCTACCCAGAAACACTGGATTTATTAAATAAAATAATGCTTTTCCCCGAATTGGGAAATTTTGCACTTGCAGGAGGAACTTCATTAGCTTTGCAAATCGGTCACAGAATATCTTATGATTTGGATTTTTTTGGAAATCAAGAAATTATAAAGGATGAAATTTTTGATTTACTAACAAATTGCGGTAAAATTAAATTGATTTCACAGAGTACCAATATTTTAATTTTCGAGATTAATAATATTAAAATTGATTTTATAAATTATAGATATCCTTTGATAAAACCACTTATTCTAGAAAAAAACCTTCGCCTTTATAGTATTGAAGATATTTGTGCTATGAAACTTGCTGCTATTGCTGGCAGGGGGAAAAAGCGTGATTTTATAGATACTTATTTTTTACTTAAATCATACACATTGAATCAAATGCTTGATTTTTATAAAACAAAATTTAATGATGGTTCCGAATTTTTAGTCTTAAAAAGTTTGGTTTATTTTGACGATGCAGAAATTGATTTAGATTTGAATATGAATTTACCTATTGATTGGATTGAAATTAAAAACAAAATATGTAAAGAGGTTAAAAATCTCATAAACAACAAATAAAAAAATTATTAAACCATATTTAAAATGAAAAAGATTATTTTTTCAACTATCACATTAATAGCAATTTTCATTTCTGTTAATGCTCAAGACAAAACCAAATTACTCAGTTTCGAAAATATTATCAACATGGCTAAAAACCAATCACCCGATGGTTTGGTTGCCAAAAACAAATACCTTGGAAGTTATTGGCAATACCGCAGTTATAAAGCTGCCTATTATCCAATGCTTACATTAGATGCTACTTTACCAAACATCAATAGAAGTATCACAAAAATTCCTTTAGGTGATGGCAGGGAAGTGTTTCAGGAACAACGTTCTACCGATTATTCAATGAAAATGAGTTTATCAAAAACCATTGGATTAACCGGTGGGCAATTATTTATCAATTCAGGGCTCGAACGTTTGGATGTTTTTAAAGATTCTATCATAACATCATATTTATCAAACCCAATAACAGTAGGTTATCGTCAACCCATATTTAACTATAACCCATATCGTTGGGAACGAAAAATTGAACCAATTAAATTTGATGAAGCCAAACAAACTTATCTGGAAGATATGGAACAACTATCTATAAAAGCAAGTAATTTGTTTTTCGATTTGCTTGATGCTCAAATAAGAACACGTATTGCCAAAATAAATCAGGCTAATAATGATACTTTATATAAAATTGCTCAAGGAAGGTATAACCTTGGTAAAATTGCTGAAAATGAACTACTTCAACTCGAATTAAGTTTATTAAACTCTAACTTGCAAGTAGAACAAACCAAAAATGATGTAGAAGTAAATTTGTTTCGCTTGAAATCATTTTTAGGTATAAAAGACAATGAAAAAATAGATTTGCTTGTCCCTCAACAATTTCCAAACTTTAAAATTGATGCTTCCAAAGCGGTTACAGAAGCTCGAACCAACAATTCCGAAGCACTTTCGTTTGAACGCAGATTGCTTGAAGCCAAAAGTTCTGTTAACCGAGCAAAAATGGAAAACCGCTTTAATGCCAATTTGTATGCACTTTACGGTTTAACACAAAGTGCTGTGGAATTTGCCAATGTTTACAAAAACCCACAAGATCAACAACAATTGTCATTAGGCTTGCAAATCCCAATTTTAGATTGGGGCTTGGCGAAAGCTAAAATTAAAGTAGCCGAATCGAATGAAGAATTAATTAATACTCAGGTAGCTCAGCAAAAAATTGATTTCGACCAGCAAGTACTTATCAAAGCCATGCAATTTAATATGCAGTATAATCAACTGATGATTGCAGCCAAAGCAGATACAATTGGTTCAAAAAGATTTGAAGTAACAAAAGCACGTTATATGATTGGGAAAGTGGATATTACAGAGCTAAATATAGCCATGACTGAAAAAGATCGTGCTACACAGGATTATATTTCTGCATTGCGTTCTTTTTGGAATACATATTACGAAATCCGGAAACTTACTTTGTTCGATTTTACTACAAATAAACAACTTAATGTAGATTTTGATAGCCTTAAATAAAGACTATTATATAAACAAATCCGTTTTCTTGTTTAAAGGTGCCGTTAACTGATTTGTTTATAAATAATGCACTTATGATTTCTAATTTATTCCAATTTTTAAAATGGTATATTTACAATTAAATAATTCTATCTTTGCTCTTTATTGTCAGATTTAATTAATTCAATATGAAGAAATTTTTTTTTATTGTTTTATTCTCTTTTGTTTCAGCAAATCTAATATATGCACAAAATTTTTCTCGAGAGAAACTAAATTTAATGGATCCGATAGAATTAGATTTAATTGATTCAAAATCTACTACATGGAATTGGGATACGATTTATGGATATGATGAATACAATGTTTTACAAAATAAATTAACTCAAACATTTAATATCAATGGAAAAGTAGTTATTCGTTTGTTGGAAAGATGGCAAAATAACCAATGGGTTTTTTATAGCCGCAACCAATATACTTACGACATAAATAATAATTTGACATCTGATATTGGTGAAGATTGGATTAATAATAACTGGGAATTTAATTTAAAAGTAATTTATACCTATAATTCAAATAATTATATTGAAACTGAATATTTGGAATACTGGCAAAATAACAATGTTTATAACAAAGGTTTATATTCATATACTTATAATACAGATGGAACTATATCTGAGAAATTATATAAAAAGTTTCAAAGTAATATTTGGGTGAATTTAACCAGATGGATATACACCTACAATTCTTATGGAAGTATGCTTACACAAATATACCAGAGATGGACTAATAATGTTTGGGTAAACGACATTAAAAGATCATATAATTATGATTTAAATAATTTTTTAATTACAAATTTAGAAGAAGTATGGATGAATAATTCATGGTTAAATAGCAATCTTTTTACTAAAACTTATAATTCAAATGGAGATTTGATCACTGATTTATGGAAACACTGGCAAAACAATCAATGGGAAACTCTTAGTAAAAAAACATCTTTCTTTGATAGTTTTGGGAATAAAGTAAATACAATTACAGAACAATGGATAAATAACTCATGGGAAGTAAACAATAAGCTTACTTATGCATATGATTCTTATGGAAATTCAATTGACGGCAAACAAGAAAAATGGCAAAATAGCAATTGGATTTTGTATTCTAATTTTATTGATGTTTTCTCTTTAAAAAATTCAATATATTTAGCTTATGCTGCTCATTATACTGCTCATTTTAATTCATTTACAACAGGAATAACAAAAAGCAATGATGATACTAAGTTATCAATTTATCCTAATCCAACTAATGATAAAATTACTATTAGCTATAACAATATTAAGCATTTAAGCATTTTTGATATACAAGGAAAAGAGGTTATTTCAATAGATGGAAACCCAAAAGAAAATTCGATTATTGTAAATGTTAGCAGTTTATCAAAGGGTATTTATTTTACACAAATTCATACAAATAATGACGTTGTAAATAAAAAATTTGTAATAAAATAGGAAGTGATACAAATAAAAAACGGAGCAATTTCTGATTGAAATTGCTCCGTTTTTATTTATAAAAATCAATTATGAAAGTTTACGTTTTACTTCTGTTTCTTCGTAACCCTCTACAATATCTCCAACTTTAATGTCGTTGAAATTCTCAATATTTAAACCGCATTCGTATCCGGCAGCAACTTCTTTTACATCGTCTTTGAAACGTTTCAGAGAGCCTAAACGTCCGGTATAAACTACGATACCATCGCGAATAATTCGGATTCTGGTTTGACGTGTAATTTTTCCATCGAGAACCATACAACCTGCAATGGTTCCAACTTTGGTAATTTTGAATACTTCTCTGATTTCGATATTTGCCACAATTTTTTCAACAATATCAGGTGAAAGCATACCTTCGATAGCAGCTTTAATTTCATTGATAGCAGTGTAAATAATTGAATATAAACGAATATCAATTTGTTCTTGTTCTGCAAGTTTACGAGCACTTAATGATGGACGAACTTGGAAACCAACAATAATTGCTTCTGAAGCAGATGCTAACAATACATCAGATTCGGTAATTTGTCCAACAGATTTATGAATAACCTGCAATTGAACCTCTTGTGTTGAAAGTTTCAATAAAGAATCAGAAAGTGCTTCTACAGAACCATCCACATCACCTTTTACAATGATATTTAATTGTTTGAAATCACCAATTGCAATACGACGTCCGATTTCATCCAAAGTAATATGTTTTTGAGTACGAATTCCTTGTTCACGTTGTAATTGTAAACGTTTGTTGGAAATATCTTTGGCTTCGCGTTCATCAGCCATTACATTAAATTTATCACCTGCCTGAGGAGCTCCGTTTAATCCGAGTAAAAGTACAGGTGCTGATGGACCAACAGATTTAACCGAAGCATTACGTTCATTATACATCGCTTTTACTTTTCCGTATGTAGAACCTGCCAATACAACATCTCCAATCTTTATGGTTCCATTCTGTACCAATATTTTTGCAACATAACCTTTTCCTTTATCCAAAGCTGATTCAATAACAGTTCCTGATGCTTTTTTGTTAGGATTTCCTTTTAAATCAAGCAATTCTGCTTCCAGAAGTACTTTTTCAAGTAATAATTCAACATTAAGACCTTTCTTAGCAGAAATTTCCTGACTTTGATACTTACCACCCCAATCTTCTACCAAAATATTCATTTGTGCAAGTTCTTCCTTGATTTTTTCAGGATTTGCATTTTGCTTGTCTATTTTATTGATAGCAAACACAATAGGAACATTTGCAGCTTGTGCATGGTTAATTGCTTCTATAGTTTGAGGCATTATTTTATCATCACAGGCAATTACAATAATTGCAACATCAGTAACTTTAGCACCACGAGCACGCATCGCTGTAAAAGCCTCATGTCCAGGCGTATCAAGGAAAGTGATTTTTTTACCACTTTCAAGTTTTACTTCATAAGCTCCAATATGTTGGGTTATACCTCCGGCTTCACCTGCAATTACATTGGCATGGCGGATGTAATCTAACAAAGAAGTTTTACCATGATCCACGTGACCCATTACGGCTACAATTGGTGCTCTTGGCATCAAATCTTCCTCTGCGTCAATATCTTCTTTATCGCTTATTGCATCTAAAACCTCAACACTTACAAATTCTATTTTGTAGCCAAATTCATCTGCAACAATACTTAACGCTTCAGCATCCAATCTTTGATTGATAGATACAAACATTCCCAATGACATGCAAGTAGAAATAACACTAGTTACAGGTACATTCATCATCGAAGCTAATTCGTTAGCAGTTACAAATTCTGTAACTTTAATTACTTTCTTTTCTTCTAATGATTTTTGCTCTTCTTGATGAGATTTTTCTACAACTTGATTTCTTTTTTCTCTACGATATTTAGATGTTTTTGATTTCCCTAGAGGATTTAAGCGTGCAAGTGTTTCTTTAATTTGCTTTTCAATTGCATTTTCATCAACAACTGTAGCTTTCTTTATTTTAAATTCTGTTTTCTTTTTAACAATTTTGTTGTCTTTATTATCTTTATCATCCTTATTTACATGTTTTTTGATTTCATGTTTTTTTACAGGATTCTGACTATTAATGTTTTCAACAACTTTGTTCTTTTCTTTAATTCTAGGTCTTTTTTTATCAGTTTTCTTGTTTTCAGAAGAAGATGCAACTGGTTGTGGTTTTTTTACTTCTGGTTTATTAAACTGAGATAAATCTATTTTATTTAAGATTTTCGGACCCTCTAATTTTTCATATTTGGTTTTTATAAAGTTATCTTGTTTTGCTTCTGATGATATTGGAGCAACTATATTTTGTTCGTTTTTTTCGCTAGTAATTTCATTAGGGGATTCTGTTTTTGATTCAGAAACAGCTGTTTTTTGCTGTTCTTTTTGTGCAATAGCTTGATTATCTTTTTTAAACAGTTCTTTTTGTTTTTGCTTAAATTCAGCTTTTTTGTCCTGTTTTTCCTTTTCTCTTTCAGCTTTTGATTTTTTATCGGGTTTGGTTTTCAAATTTATTTTTGAAAGATCAACTTTACCAATAACTTTTAGTTTATTTTCAGATTCCTTTTCTGAATTATCATCCTCCGAATCATCATTTTCACTTGATTCTTCATTAACTTCATTTTCTTCCACTGAAATTTCATCTTCATCAATTTCAAAAATTTCTTCTTGTATTTCAGATTCAGTTTCAATAACTTGAGAAAAGAATTCAGACTTAATATTATCAGTAATAGTTTCTTCCTCAATTTCCTTTATTTCTTCAACCAATTCAGAATCAGATTTAATCTCTTCAACTGGTATAATAATTGGTTTTTCTTCAATTTCAATTATTACTTCGGCTTTTTCATGGATTATTTCAGCAGCAATTTCCATTTCAACTTCATCAACCACAGGTTCTGGAATATGCACAGGCTCTGG